>JAHFRX010000112.1 GCA_023266075.1 Legionellaceae bacterium
AAGAAAACGAATTTCCTGATTTACTCAGTAAAACCATTGATGCATTAGGACAACCCAATACAGCGCCTCATGCATTAAGCACCTATGCGTTGTTTAGTACTATTTCAGAACAAGGGTACAAAGTTGCACTCACAGGTGAGGGTGCTGATGAGTTTTTTGGAGGATATACGCGGTTTCAAACGGCCATGTTTGATGCGCGTACGAATTGGTTTGAACACTATTACGATGTGATTTCGGCAACCACCGATGCCATGCGCTCCAGCATTTATTCGCAAGACTTTCAACAGTCGCTGATGGAAAATTCGTTAATTGAGAATACACGCACCTTGATTATGCAGCAAGAGCAGTATAAAGGGAGCCGTCTGCAAGCGATTTTAGGGTTTGATCAAACAGAACGATTTCCTGCCTATATTTTAAGACGAGTTGATCACTTAAGCATGGCAAACTCTTTGGAAGTGAGAGTGCCTTTTTGTCAGCCAGGTATTATTTCATTTGCGCGCTCATTACCGGACGAATATCTTGTTGATGAGAAGGCGGTGAAAAAAATTCTCTATGAGGCCTCCAAAAATAAAGTGCCAGAATCAGTGCTACATCGCGCCAAACAACCGTTTACCTTACCGATTGTGGCGATGTTACAAAGCCGTCATGTGCTGTTTGAGATTTTACAAGACACCTTGCGATCACACGCATTTAATCAACGTGGATTTTTTAATCCTAAAGACGTGGCATTCCTCTTAGAACAACAAGCCACAACGCCCAATGCTGCTTCTTCGAATATGTTGTGGTCATTGTTAATTTTAGAACTCTGGCTACAGAGGCATCAATTGGATTTTAAATAATGGAACACGGTATGGCGATTGGTAAACGATTTCTCGAGGTTGCCGCAATGCAACCTTCACACACGGCGTTAGAAACAGAAACAGCAACGCTTTCCTATGCTGAACTCGCGCATCGTGCGCGCCAATGTGCGCAGTTGTTGCGAGAGTCTGGATGTAAGAGTGGCATGAACATTGTCATTGCTTTGCAACATGCCGAAGACATTGTGGTTGCCATTTTAGGTACATTATTGTGTGGTTGCGTGTATGTGCCTATTGAAGCTGATTTTCCAGAAGAGCGGATTAAATTCGTAGTGAATGACGTAGATGCCGATGCAATCATTCTCACACAATCTTCTCTCTTTTTAAGTACACTGGTGTCAGTTCCACGTGTCATCGAATTTAACTCTATCTATGCTTGTAAACCATTGGCACTGGAAGAGGTGTACACAGATGCTGATGTGAATGCTTCTATTTTATATACCTCAGGCTCAACCGGAACACCTAAAGGCGTTTTACAAACTCAGCAAAACCTTTTATTTCATATCGATACGATTATTAGCTTGTTTAATATAAATGCACAGGATAAACACAGCGCGTTGTCTTCTTTTGTTTTTGATGGCTCTACCACTGATTTGTACTGCACGTTGCTTGCTGGTGCGACTTTGGTCGTTATTAATGTCCGAAAAGAGGGTGTCACACATTTAGCTCAAAAACTCGCACATCATGGCGTGACTCTTTATCACTCGACACCAACGACCTATCGCGAAATGTTAAAATATGGCTCCAATGTCAATTTGAGCTTAGTGCGTAGTATTATTCTTGGTGGTGAAGTCGTAACAGGACAAGATTACACCCTTTTTAGACAGCATTTTTCTTTAGATTGTTTATTTGTCAATGGCTATGGCGCGACAGAAACCAGCGGCTTTGTGGCATTTAATATCATGTCACATACACAAGGCGAAGAATACGCTGGCAAAGTCATCCCTATCGGTAAAGAGCCTGAAGGAATAGCACTCTTTTTCCTAAATGAACACAATCAAGAAAATCAAACCTCAGGTGAGCTTTGTGTTCGGAGTTCATTCATTGGTATGCAGTATTGGAATGCGCCAGAGTTAACGGCAGAACGCTACCAACAATCGTCAACAGAGCCTCATGTACGTATTTATCGAACAGGTGATCAAGGTATGCGAGACGAAGCGGGATATGTGCGCATATTAGGTCGATGTGATCGCCAAATTAAAATAAGAGGATATCGTGTTGATCCGAGTGAAATTGAAGCGAGTGTTATGGCGCTTTCATGCGTTGGTCAAGCCGTTGTAAAGGCATATGCTGATGAGCGCACCGATACCCAAGAGTTGGCGTTATTCATAACCATGCATGCTAATGCATTGGCAATGACCACAACTGAAATGAGAGCGGCCCTTGCTTTAAGCCTTCCAGGCTATATGATCCCTGCAAAAATCATTACAGTGGATCATTTTCCATTAACCACCACGGGTAAAATAGATGTGAAATCACTCGTTGTGGATTCAGGTACGCCTGTTGGTTCACTGGTGATAGAAGATAAAAGCGATTTACGTGCGACTTTACAGGCGATTTGGTCTTATGTGTTGGGTATAAAAGAAATTAATCCAGACGATAATTTTTTTGATTTAGGCGGCACTTCATTATTGATGGCGCAACTGCAAGCGCTTTTAAATGAGCATTTATCTTATGAGATTCCCTTGTTCAGACTATATGAATATCCAACCTTAAATCGAGTCTTAGATTGTTTGACAAAAGACATTGAAAAGCCCACATTTTATATGAATTCAAAGCCTCGTACAACCGATAATCGAATTGCAATTGTAGGGCTTTCATGTCGCTTTCCAGGTGCTGATAATGCACGCGAATTTTGGAAAAATTTGTGTGATGGCGTTGATTCTATCACACATGTTGATGATGAAGAATTGCTTGCAGCGGGTGTGCCAGAGCGATTGCTTCGTGATCCTAATTATATCAAAGCAACTGGAAAAATGGCGGATGCATTTCATTTTGATGCGGCATTTTTTGGGTATTCTCCGGCAGAGGCGAAGCTTATTGATCCCCAACAGCGTGTTTTTTTAGAGCTTGCATGGTCTGCGTTAGAGGATGCGGGTTATATTCCTATGCAATTTAAAGATGCGGTCGGTGTTTTTGCAGGATGTGCGCCTAACAAATACTTTATGTACCATTTGTTTGCTCAAAATCCCTCTGCAATCGACGGGTACGATTGGGAGGTCGATGATTTTCCGGTGGGGACCAATGCGGACGCATTACCTGCGCGAGTCTCTTATAAACTTGGTTTGACAGGACCAAGCATTGCGATACAGACTGCGTGTTCTTCTTCCTTAGTCGCCGTCGCACAAGCGTGTGACAGCCTGTTAGCCTATGGATGTGATACTGCTTTAGCGGGTGGGGTTGCCATCCAATTACCAGCCCAACAAGGGTATTTGTACCAAGAGCAAGGGATGTTGTCGAAGACAGGGCGTTGCCGTTCGTTTGATGCAAGCGCTGATGGTTCTGTATTTGGTAGTGGTGCGGGTGTTATTGTACTTAAGCGGCTTGAAGATGCCATAAAGGACAATGACCACATCCATGCCGTTATACGTGGTTGGGCTGTGCGTAATGATGGTTCAAATCGTGCAGGTTATACGGCTCCAGGGGTTGAAGGTCAGTCAAATGTGGTCGTGGATGCACAACTATCAGCGCAATTACTCCCTCACGAGATAAGCTATATTGAAACCCATGGCAGTGCAACAATTGTAGGTGATCCCATTGAAGTAGCGGGACTGACTCGAGCCTTTATGCGAAGCGATCAACCGCTGCAAGGTACTTGTGCAGTTGGCTCTGTAAAAAGTAATATTGGGCACTTGGATTCAGCGGCAGGCATTGCTGGATTGATTAAAACAGCGTTTGCTTTAAAGCATCGCGTGTTGCCAAAATCCTTACATTTTGAAACACCAAATCCTGCAATAGATTTTCAAAACTCTCCTTTTTATGTACAACAAGAGACGCTAAATCCCTGGAATAGTGACAGGCCGCTTTTTGCTGGAGTAAGTTCATTTGGTCTTGGCGGAACGAATGCGCATATTATTTTAGAAGAACCACCTCGCGCCCAATCTGAAAGTAAAAACACTGCGTATGGTGTGTTTCCTTTGAGTGCAAAGACACAAAGTGCTTTAGAGAAACAAACAGATCAAATAAAGACAGCTATTTCAGGGGGTACGCCTGAGTTTATTGCCGACACGGCATTTACTTTGGCAATAGGTCGTGCGGCTTTTAAATACCGAGCGGCTTTAGTGGTTTCTCCTGACGGAAAGATACTAAAGCATCTTAAAGGGCAGGCATTGCCTCAATCATCAGCGCTGGCTTTTCTTTTTCCAGGTGTAGGTGATCAATTTCCAGGATCTTTTGCTGATCTTTATCAACAACCTGGTGTGTTTCGTGAACAGATGCAACAATTAGCGGCTTTGTTCGAACCTCATTTGCAGCAAAATATTCTTAATTTACTCTATCCGGAAGAAAAGAAGGCAGACGAACCCGCTGACTCAGACGATGGAATTGATTTTTTGCGTATGCTAGGTCGAAAAAAGGTGACAGATGATGAAGACATGCACCGGCCCACTCTGGCACAACCCATTTGTTTTGCGATTGAATTTGCACTAGCTCAACAATTAATGGCATGGGGGATTAAACCAAGTGCTCTCATCGGTCACAGTATTGGAGAAATAGTTGCAGCGTGTTTGGCGGGTGTGTTTTCTGTTGAAGACGCAGTGGCTTTGGTCTCAATACGTGCTAAAGCGATTGAGCGTTTAGAAGAAGGCGCTATGCTTGCGGTTCCACTTCCCGTGAAAGACATAATAGGGCGACTCAATCAGGTGTGGATCTCAGCGGTCAATGCACCCGATTTAACCATTGTATCGGGCGCTAAAGCGGACATCGAGTGCTTATGTGAGACGTTGGCGCGTGATGGGGTTATATGTCAGCTGGTACGAAGCACGCATCCCTTTCATTCAGAATTGTTGCGTGAAGCGGCTGATGAATTGACGGCTTTTGTAAGACAAATCAAGCTGTCAGCGCCAGAAATTCCCTATATATCTAATGTAAGTGGGGATTGGGTGACAACAGCACAGTTATCACCAGAATATTGGGGCGAGCATTTGTGTCAAGCGGTGCAATTCTCTCATGGCATAGAAACGCTCTGTGCAGCCAAAGAGTTCAATATAAGCGCGTTGGTTGAAGTGGGTCCTGGGCAAACGCTTTCAAATTATGCGCGTCAAATAGTGCCAAATAATATCAATATTATGCATACGGGGAGTGCTTATTACGAGACGAAGACCTTGATGCTCCCTCTTTATGAGACGATTGCACAATTATGGCGTACTGGTTGTCCATTGAACTGGCAGGCTTATTTCAACGAAAAATCAAGAAGACGAATCTCACTGCCGACTTACCCGTTTGATGCAAAATATTATTGCATTGAACGACAAAAAACCGTCATACCTCGTCCTTTGTTGAAGAAAAATCAGGATGAGGTAGTGGCATTGCCTGTTTCCACACCTCTGCACGTTTTTGCTGATCCAAGACCTGATCTTGATG
>JAHFRX010000113.1 GCA_023266075.1 Legionellaceae bacterium
GATCGAAATCCCAACAAAAGAAGACATGGACTCTATTGAGTTATCAAGCCGTTTGTATCGCATCGGCGAGCGTTTGTATATGACCACGATGACCGTTGCACACTCTAAATCAGAGGAGCCTAAATTAGAACCCGTGACCTGTATCCTGACACCAACACAACTATTCACGATTCGCTATATTCACCCAAAATCCTTTGATTTATTTATAAGTAACATCACACTATTGGATAACTTAAATCCTATCAGCTTATTCGTATCTCTCATCGATGCATCTATTGATAGACTCGCAGATATTCTTGAGTTCGTCGGCAACCAACTGGATGACTACTCGAAAATTGTTTTCCATCACCCAAGTACACATAAACTTAACTATCAACAACTCTTTAGACAAATTGGTGCCGCAGGAGATCTTGACACAAAAGCACGTGAAAGTATTATTACATTTAATCGGCTGGTTACTTTTTTTCAACAAACGAAAAATACGTCTCTTGAACCAGAAAATCAAGCACGCCTCACAACGTTTACCAAAGATATTTCGGCCTTGAGCGAGCACTCTACTTTTCTTTCTACGAAAATCAATCTCTTACTTGATGCAACTCTAGGTATGGTGAATATCGAACAAAACAATATTATTAAACTCTTCTCTGTTGCGGCTGTTATTTTTTTACCACCCACATTAGTTGCCAGCATTTATGGCATGAATTTTCATTTCATGCCAGAATTGTCATGGAAATATGGTTATGTATTGGCAATCGCCCTCATGAGTATTGCCGCGTGGTTGCCTTATAAATATTTCAAGTTTAAAAAGTGGTTATAAGAGACGTCTCTTTTTAGGAAGTTAGCAAATGAAATCATTTATTCTCTTACTCGGTTTATTATTTTGCACGATTGTTTCAGCAGACATGAGGCCAACCCCGCCCACAGCAGAGACCGTTTTTCAATTGAGGGTAAAACGTTACGACCCGAATACTTTTCTCTTACATTGGCACATTAAGCCTGGATTTTTTTTATATCAAAAAAGTATTCGCTTAATTGAACCGCCAAAAGCACATCGTTTTGCTACAATTACACCACTCGACCTACCACATGCCATCACCAAAAAAGATACTAAAGGTCGTAGTTTTGAAGTGTATCGTGAAAAATTAACGCTTCCGGTGAGATTGCTTGGCATGAGTCCCGGTGAAACGATAATACATATCACCTTTCAGGGTTGTGCCGACGATGGGTATTGTTATCCCCCGAAAACCATGCCCATTCAGCTGACTTTCGATAAAAATCTTGCTCTAGTCAACAGCATACTTGAGCAAGCCACAGCAATCTCGCCTGACGTAACATCACTGAAACATTTATTAAAAAATCCATTTGAAACACAATTGATACTGACGTTGCTCATTTTCTACATCTTAGGCTTACTCCTTTCTTTTACGCCCTGCGTACTCCCGATGATTCCTGTGCTCTCAAGCATTATCGTAGGGCGAGGTGCACATCTCTCAGGAAGACATGCCTTTGGGTTATCACTCACCTATGTCTTGAGCATGTCAGCAACATACGCCATTGTTGGTGCAATCATTGCTTTGGTCGGGAAAAATATACAAATCACACTACAGGCACCGTGGATGATTGGTGTATTGAGCGGCCTTTTTATCATACTGGCACTCTCCATGTTTGATCTTTTTGAACTTCGATTACCCACCGCTTGGCAATCTAAGCTTGCAGCAATCAGTTACGGGCAAGCACATGGTCATTATATCAATGCCTTAGTCATGGGCGCTTTATCAACGCTCATTTTATCACCCTGTGTTACCGCACCCTTGATTGGTGCGTTAAGTTACATTGCAGAGACAGGTCGCTTGTTTCTCGGTGTGTCCGCACTATTTATTCTTGGCCTTGGCATGGGGACGCCACTCCTTTTAATTGGTACTTCGCTAGGACGTTTATTACCGCACAAAGGTGCTTGGATGAACCAAGTCAAAGGTTTTTTTGGGCTCATTTTAATGGGTGTCGCAATTGATTTAGTCAGTCGCATCACACCACCACTGATTTCTATGCTTTTATGGGCCACATTATTCCTCTTTTCAGGACTGTATTTAGGGGTGTTTAAATCATCCCAAACGAATCTTTCAAAACTTAAACAGGTTTTGGCATTAATTATTTTCATATATGGATTTTTAATTTTGATTGGCGCGAGTCAAGGACACACAAATCCATGGATGCCGTTGTCCACATCAACACACGCTCATCATCCTACAGTTCGCTCGCTACAAGATTTACAACCGATCTTACAACATGCGAAAATCCATCAACAGCCGGTGCTCATTGATTTTTATGCTGATTGGTGCCGCTCTTGTAAAATCATCGAGGATGAATTGGAAAGCAATCAAAAAATTCAAACAATGCTCTCATCTTTTGAAGTCATTCGTGCTGATATCACCGAAGATAACGCTAAAACACAAGCCTTGAGCACATATTATCGCGTTGTCGCCCCTCCTACTTTTGTATTTATTTCAAAAGATGGCGTAGAATTAAAAACGCTCACGCATGCTGGAGAAATCAGTATGAATGAACTCGATGCGTTATTACAAGAAGCACTAGAGTGAAAAATGAATCAGCCTTTTAAATCACACATTATCTTTATTACCGGGTGCTCCACGGGGATTGGCCTAGATGCTGCACAACAACTCACTATACGGGGTCATCGTGTCATTGCCTCCTGTCGAAAAGCTTCAGATGTTGAACGTTTAGCGACATTGGGCTTGGAGGTGATCCTGATGGACGTTACCGATCCCATATCTATTCAAGAAGGCTTTCAATGCTTGCTTCAAAAAACCGATGGTAAACTAGATGTACTCGTGAACAATGCGGGTTATGGGCAAATTGGTGCCTTAGAAGATATCTCTTCATCCGTTTTACGGCAACAATTTGAGACAAACGTTTTTGGTCTTATGGACGTCACGCGCCATGCTATCCCCATCATGCGTCAACAAGGCCATGGTCGTATTATCAATGTCAGCTCTATCCTAGGATTTATCAGTATGCCCTTTCGAGGTGCTTACAATGCTTCAAAATACGCCGTCGAAGGTCTTTCAGACACACTGCGATTGGAATTAAAATCAGCGAATATTGATGTTTCCTGTATTCAGCCAGGTCCCATAGAAAGCCAATTTCGCGTGAATGCTTTAAAGCACTCACTCAACGATCTTGATATTGAACATAGCGCTTTTAAAACTCATTATCAAAAGATGTTAGAACACTATGAGCAACACAGCACAATCAATCCACCATTTACAAAATCACCTGAGGCCGTCACTCAAAAAATCATTCATGCAATTGAATCCGCAAAACCACGCGCCAAATACCCAGTGACGATTCCAGCTTATCTTTTTATGATATTAAAGCGCGTGCTGACCACAAAAATGCTAGATGCAATGATCCGTTATATGTTTCGAAAACCCTAACTTTAAATTTGCCTTCGCGCCTCTAACACGTTCGGTATCTGACGCAGCCGTGTTAAAAGTCTTGATAAGCTATTTAAGCCATCAATCGCAACATTCACTGTGATTTGTGTCATATTTTCTTGCTTATTAAGATGAGTCTGAAAAGAATAAATTTCAGCATGCTCGTTCGCCAGTAAAGAAGTGACATCTCTGAGTAATCCAGTTCTGTCAAACGCACGAATCAAAATATCTACAGCATAGCGATCTTTTCCATCGCTCTCCCACGATACTTGTAGAAACCGTTGCTTCTGACGCTCACTGGAATGAAGAATATTCGAACAGTCTTGACGGTGAACCGAGACACCCCGTCCAACGGTGATATAACCGATAATTTTTTCTCCAGGCAAAGGCTTACAGCAACGCGCCATATGTGTTAATAATCGTCCAACACCTTCAATACGAAGTTGATTCGGTGCAGGAGGCTTTCGATGGACAACCTTTGAAACTTTAACATCACGTGCATCCACCGGATCTGTTGGTGTTAAGCGACTAATAATTTGATTGATCTTAATATCACCACGCCCTAATGCCGCGCGCAAATCATCAATCTGTTTAAATCCTAAAAGTAGTAATATTTCTTGTACACGCTCATGCTTAATACCCAATGTTTTAAGCTCATTTTCCAACAACGCTTGTCCTTCAACTTTGTTTTTATCAAAGTCTTGCATCTTAAACCAATGCATTACTTTGGCTTTTGCACGCGACGTTTTCAGATAATTTAAATGCGGATTAATCCAATCTCTGGAAGGCTTAATATCTTTACCTACCAAAATTTCAATTTTATCACCCGTTTTCAAAGGATAAGTCAGTGGCACAATATGTCCATTGACTTTAGCGCCTCGACAACGATGACCCATATCAGTATGTACATGATATGCAAAATCAAGTGGTGTCACATCATGCGGTAAATCAAGCACATCACCATCTGGCGTAAACACGTAGACTCTATCGTCTAAAAACTCCATCTCAACGGCGTCACTGGCCCCTTGATGGGTAGCCATTTCACGATGCCATGCCAGCACTTCGCGTAACCATGCAATTTTTCGTTCATGTGCTTGCTTTTTGCGAACGCCGCCTTCTTTATATTTCCAGTGTGCTGCGACACCCATCTCCGCCTGTTCATGCATTTGAAATGTGCGAATTTGTACTTCAAATACACGCCCTTCTGGCCCTAAAACTGCTGTGTGTAACGATTGATAACCATTGGCTTTAGGATGTGCAATATAATCATCAAACTCTGCTATCACTTGCTGCCACAACGTATGAACAAGGCCCAGAACCTCATAACATTGTGCATCCGTCTCCACTAAAACACGAATCGCTGTTGCATCATAAATTTCTTGTAAAGAAACATTTTTCCGTGTCATTTTGCGATAAATACTGTGGATATGCTTTGACCGTCCATACACGGCAAAATGATTCATCCCGAGTTGTTTTAAATGCTCATTCATCAACACCACAACCGCATCGACATAGCTATCACGCTCAAGTCGTTTTGCTTTCAAATCCGTTGCAATCTCTTTGTAATCTTGAGGCTGTAGATAACGAAACGCTAAGTCTTCCATTTCCCACTTAATTGCACCAATCCCAAGTCGATTTGCTAAAGGCGCATAAATTTCCATCGCTTCATTTGCGATTTGTTTACGCATCGCATCTGGCATAGGCGCTGAACTTCTCAAAAAACAAAGACGCTCTGCTAATTTGATTAAGACAACGCGAACATCATCCGCCATGGCTAAAAGCATTTTGCGAATATTATCGATGTGATGCTTACTGTGTTGATATTTATTCGGTAACTGAAAGCTTGAGATAACGCTCATTTTCTTGACACCCTTTGCCAGGCGCGCCACAGCCAATCCTAGCTGCTCTTCCACATCATCAAGTGAGAGCTCGGCATAATGCACACTTTCAAAGATAATAGCGGCTGCAAG
>JAHFRX010000114.1 GCA_023266075.1 Legionellaceae bacterium
ACATATGGCAGGAAGAGATCTGGGCAGACTTGAGCCAACTGCCTCTCTTAAATATCAAAAAGCGGCCTAATTGTTAAACTATTGTTAGTGATGGCTTGCAAAAACTACGGAATCGAGTTTAAATTATGTGGCTGCTGGATCGCTTACGAAACGTGTGCTATGTTAAAATAGACGTAATGGAAACTAACTAAGGAGAAATGTGAAATGAAACTATCTAATTGCATAGCAGCCAGTAGGGCTGCATTGATAGTATTATCTTTATCATCGTCGATTACTTGGGCGGGAAACTGTCCTGGGAACGCCGTAAGTAGTTGCAGTTCTATGTCAGCTTCAAACTGTGGTGGATATATTAACAAGGGTAATGAGAGTCAGAAATGTTCCGTAAACAGTGGTGGCGTATGTTCAGATGGCGGTGGAATCTGTAATAGCTGTCCAGGGAACGGTTCGGGTGTTGGAGGAGATAAGTGCTCAACAAGTGATAAGGGTTATTGCTGGAGTAATGACTGCCAATACGATAGTGAATCAATGGCCTATCATTGCACAAACGCCCCTACAAATTGTCCCGTATCATCTTAGCTTATATCTGCCATTTTGCACCCTAGCTGGCTGGTAGAATTGGGCCTCGGGATTTCTCTCTTGCGCCCAAAACCTCAAGCAAGTAGGGTCGAGCGTTCCTTACCTCCCTTTCAGCTCCCGCCACGTCGAACGCAGTATGCGGATTTCCAGCACTACGCTCTGCTATGTGTGTTGTCAAGTTTTGGACAAAAAAAGGGGTTGGAGCCTGGAATTACTGGAGCCTAGTGCATTGGATAGACTTCTGATATAATCATGCGCTTTGCTACTTATTGTTTGGAGTAAAGCATGGCCGTAGAACTTACCCTATCTATTATTAAACCGGATGCCGTCGTAAAATCAGTGATTGGACAAATTTATACACGATTTGAGCAAGCAGGATTGAACATCGTTGCGGCAAAGATGACGCATCTTACACGAGAGCAAGCAGAGGGATTTTATGCAGTGCATAAAGCGCGTCCTTTCTTTAATGCGCTTGTTTCTTTTATGATTTCAGGTCCTGTGATGATTCAAGTGTTACAAGGAGACGATGCTGTTGCTCGTCATCGTGAAATCATGGGTGCAACGAATCCTAAAGAAGCAGCACCTGGTACTATCCGTGCTGATTTTGCTGAGAGCATTGATGCAAATGCGGTGCATGGCTCTGATAGCCTTCAAACAGCAGCGGAAGAAATTGCTTATTTCTTCGAACCGAGTGAATTGTGTGAGCGCGAGTAACGACAAAGTTAACCTGCTTGATTTAAACTATCAGCGTCTGCGTGCTTTTTGTGTCGAACAGGGTGAGAAGCCCTATCGTGCTCAGCAGTTGATGCAGTGGATTCATCAAGTAGGATTGCATGATTTTGCTGAAATGACTAATCTTGGCAAAGCATTTCGTGAAAAGATGACAATGCTTGCTGAGATTCGTCTACCTGAGCTTGTGCGTTGCCAAGAATCTAAAGACGGTACGCATAAGTGGCTGTTGAAACTCAGTTGTGGCAATTGTATTGAAACGGTTTTTATTCCTGAAAAAACACGTGGTACGCTTTGTGTTTCTTCTCAAGTTGGATGTGCTTTAAATTGCAGTTTTTGCGCTACGGGAAAACAAGGGTTTAATCGTAATCTGACGACAGCAGAAATTATTGGACAAGTATGGTTTGCTGTACGGACACTCTCGTTGAAGGAAGGATTACACGACAGGAAAGTGACGAATGTGGTCATGATGGGAATGGGCGAGCCGTTACTAAATTTTGATCATGTAGTGACAGCGATGGATATCATGATGCATGATTTTGGTTATGGTTTATCCAAACGCCGCGTTACCTTAAGTACCTCAGGAATTGTGCCAGAGCTTGAACGTTTGAAAGAAGTCAGTCCAGTTTCTTTAGCGGTATCACTTCATGCACCAACGGATGCTTTACGTGATGTGTTAGTGCCGATTAATAAAAAATATCCGCTGAAAGAGCTGATAGGGCTTTGCAAGCGTTACTTTAAAGATGAACCAAGACGCTATATTACGTTTGAATATGTGATGCTCAAAGGTGTCAATGACAGTTTAGCGCATGCTGATGAGCTGTCGCGTTGTTTGCGAGATGTTCCTGCGAAAGTTAATTTAATCCCGTTCAACCCTTTTCCTATGACGGAGTATGAACGGTCTTCGCAAGAGACGATTGATGCTTTTAGGTATCGGTTGATATCGAAAGGCATGAATACGATGACGCGTAAAACAAGAGGTGATGATATTGATGCTGCGTGTGGTCAATTGGCGGGCAGTGTTAAAGATAAAACAAGACGTTCAGAACAATGGCAAAAAATTGTATTTGAACGTCTTGAGCAGCATTGATATCGTTTCCATGGGGGCCTCTTGTATAAAGCACGGGGCATAGATTCTGACGTAAATTATCAACAGACCCTAACAAATGGAGTGAACATGAATACAACTGTAAGTGCCGATTCAGAAGAGATTTATCTGAACAATAAGCCCGGTGCTGAGCTTGGATTAATACGCAATCAGAAGGGTTATACGACAGAATATGTCGCTGGAAAACTACATTTGCGTATTCATTTAATTGAGCTTTTAGAAGCAGATGAATACGACAAAATGCCTGAACCTGTGTTTATCAAAGGTTATTTACGTGCGTATGCTAAATTGCTTGAAGTTTCACCAGAGCCATTGATTGAACGCTTTAATCGTTGTCATGTGACGGAGCGTCGTGTGGAACGTGCACTGTGGCAAAGCAAGAAACGCTCCTATAAAGCGTATAAAGCGGAAAACACAGTCCGCTGGGTGACAACAGGGATTGCATTGCTGGTTTTGGCGGCGGTGGTTTTGTGGTGGTCAAAAACAAAAGATGATCAAATTCTTGGAACACAAGTTGCAGAATTGCGTGTTAATGCCAAACTACCTGAAACAGAAACGTATGCTACTGAATCATCGACGACATCTTCCATGTTACCTTCGGTAGATGAAATAACAGTAACTTCTTCGGAAAATATGAGTGAGTGAACTATTGCAAGCGGTTCGGGGGATGAGTGATGTGCGCCCCGAACATAGTTATTTATGGCGTTTTTTAGAACAGACATTTGCTGAATGTGTGTTGAGCTATGGCTATCGTGAAATTAGAATGCCTATATTGGAGTCAACCGCGTTATTTAAGCGCTCTATTGGCGAAATTACAGATATCGTTGAAAAAGAAATGTATACGTTCATCGATAGAAATGGTGATAGCTTGTCTTTAAGACCAGAGGGTACGGCAGGATGCGTTAGGGCGTGTATTGAGCATGGATTATTGCATAACCAACAACAAAAATTATGGTATGTGGGACCAATGTTTCGCCATGAGAAACCACAAAAAGGTCGTTATCGTCAATTTCATCAATGTGGTGTCGAGGTTTTTGGTATTGAAGGCGTTGCGATAGAGCTTGAACTGATTGTGTTATGCCGACGTTTATGGCGTTGTTTAGGTATTGAAAAGCATGTAAATTTAGAAGTGAATACACTTGGAACCATTCAAGAGCGGCAGGCTTACCGAGAACAGTTAATTGCTTATTTTAAGCAACATTATGCGGCGCTCGATGAAGATAGCGTACGACGCCTCGAGAAAAACCCCATGCGTATTTTAGATAGTAAAAATGAAGCATTAAAACCATTGATTGAAAATGCGCCTAAATTATTTGATGTTTTGAGTGAAGAAAGTCGGTGTTATTTTAATAGGTTATGCCATGGACTCGAAGCGCTAGGCATTGAATTTACGGTAAACCCTTGTTTAGTTCGAGGATTAGATTATTATGAGCATACCGTGTTTGAGTGGACGACGTCGTTGCTGGGTAGTCAAGCAACAGTCTCTGCCGGTGGCCGTTTTGATAAATTAGTAGAACATTTGGGCGGGAAACCAACGCCTGCGGTTGGCTTTGCGTTAGGTGAGGAGCGTTTATTGTTGTTATGTGAGCAGGTGAGTGCTGTATTGCCAGCAGAGCGTTTACCCACAGTGTTCATGATGCCAGATATGACGCATGGCATGGTATACGCATTGACACTTGCAGAAGAATTACGTCAAAAGGCGCCGACGTGGCTTGTGCAAGTGAATATGACAGGGGGAAGCTTTAAAAGTCAGTTTAAAAAAGCAGATAAAAGCGGTGCGCGTGTAGCATTGATTATCGGTGAAGATGAAGTACGTGAGGGTACAGTGAGCATTAAAGATTTACGTACATCAAAACCTCAACAGATTGTACCTCAAACGGAAGTGTTTGGTACTATTTGTGCCTATATGGGAGAGTGATGTGTCTGTGTACATGACTGAAGAAGAACAACTGGAAGCAATTAAAAAATTTTGGAAAAAACATCAGAATAAGATCACGGTTCTATTGTCAGGTGTGTTGCTGGTGACAGCTGGTTTTCGTTACTGGAATTGGCATATCGAGAAAAGAGATCACAATGCATCTATCGTATATGAGCAGCTCATACACGCTTTTACAAAAGAAAATGCACCCGCTATTCAGGCGTATTCGAAAACATTAACATCTAATTATCAACATACTGTTTATGCTGATGCGGCATTGTTGGTTTTAGCAAAAACATTTGTTGAAGCGAAAGAATGGTCTCAAGCGATCGGTGCGCTAAAACAAGTTGCAGAGAAAGGGCAAACAGCCGCACTTCGAGATGTAGCAAAATTTAGGCTCGCGCGTATTTTTCTTTATCGAAAACAATATGACGAAGCATTAAAAATACTGAATGAAGTGCATGTGGTTGATGAGACTAAACTCCATCAACTGAAAAATGATGTCTATTCAGCTAAGAAATTATCCTAGGGGTTCCATTGTGTTTCGTTTTTACAAGAAAGTATTCATCTATGGTTGTTGTTTTGTCTTAAGTGCCTGTACACAAGTGGATGATTATCTCTTAGGCAAAGATAACACGTTAAAACCAAAAGCTTTGCCTGTTTATCACCAAAAAGTGGTCTTAAAAGAGCGATGGACAGCATCGATTGGTAAAACAGATGATTCGGGCTACCTTAAACTGAGGCCGTCAATTGAAGGTCGCGTTATTTATTTTGCTGACGCTAAAGGACGACTGTCAGCATTTGATAAAAACACGGGCCAAACATTATGGGCTAAACAGCTGTCAGAAAATTTAGTCAGTGGGCCGGTCGTGATGGGGAATATGTTAGCCCTTGGCACGAATAATGCCAGTGTGCTTGTGTTAGCAAGTGAAGATGGTCATCAATTATGGGAGTCTTCTGTTTCTGGAGATATCTTAGCGAGTCCATTAATGACTCAAAAACGTGTGATTGTAAAAACAATCGATGGCCGATTGTACGCGTTTGATAAATTGACAGGAAAAAAAATATGGTCGTTTACGCACGGCGCGCCG
>JAHFRX010000115.1 GCA_023266075.1 Legionellaceae bacterium
ATTAAAATCTTATTACGCTTTTTTAAAGCAAGATACGCCTTTTCAGGCGCAAACAAACACGGGGCTACATGCCGCATTTGATTCTGTCTTTCCTATTCAGAGTTTTTCAGGCTATGCGCGGTTGGAGTATGTGAGCTACAGCTTAGGCGAGCCTGCGTTTGATGTTCGTGAGTGTAAGTTACGAGGTTTAACTTATTCTGCTCCTTTACGTGTTAAGATAAGACTGGTTGTTTTAGATAAAGAGGCATCTGGAGAAAAAAAACCGATTAAAGATATTCGTGAGCAAGATGTTTTTATGGGCGAAATTCCACTCATGACTGAAGTGGGTACGTTTGTCATTAATGGAACAGAGCGTGTTGTGGTTTCTCAGCTACATCGCTCACCGGGTGTTATATTTGAGCATGATCGTGGAAAAACACACTCATCTGGTAAATTGTTATATTTTGCGCGCATTATTCCCTATCGTGGTTCATGGTTAGATTTTGAATTTGATCCGAAAGATTGCTTATACGCGCGTATTGACAGACGTCGTAAACTCCCCGTGACAATTCTTTTACGTGCACTTGGATATGATACACAATCTATATTGGCCGAATTTTTTGAAACAACAGCGTGTCATGTGAAAAAGAATGAATTTCACATTGACTTGATTCCTGCTCGCTTGCGTGGCGAAATTGCTCTTTTTGATATTGTTAATCCAACCAATGGTGAGATTATTGTTGAGCAAGGTCGTCGTATCACGACGCGCCATATCAACATGATGGAAAAAGGAAAAATGAAAGACTTGGCCGTTCCTCATGATTATTTGACCGGTAAAGTTTTAGCAAAAGATATTGTTGATACGTTGACTGGAGAGGCATTAGCTCTGGCGAATGATGAGGTTACAGATGATTTGTTATCTAAACTTCTGCAACATGGCATTCATAATTTTGAACTGATTTATACCAACGATCTCGATCATGGCTCTTATATTTCAGATACTATTCGAGTCGATCCATCGAATAATCAGTTGGATGCATTGGTTGAAATTTATCGTATGATGCGTCCTGGTGAGCCACCTACAAAAGAAGCGGCTGAGGCTTTATTTAAGAATTTATTTTTCACGGAAGAGCGCTACGATTTATCAGCAGTTGGTCGCATGAAATTTAATCGTCGTGTTGGACGAAAAGAAGATGTTGGTCCTGGTGTTCTTGCTAAAGAGGATATTTTAGCAGTAATTAAGACGCTTATTCATATTCGTAACGGAAATGGAATGGTCGATGATATTGATCACCTAGGTAATCGCCGTGTACGAAGTGTCGGTGAGATGGCAGAAAATCAATTCAGAGTCGGTTTAGTACGTGTTGAGCGCGCTGTAAAAGAGCGTTTAAGCTTGGCTGAGTCTGAAAACTTGATGCCACAAGATTTAATCAATGCAAAACCTGTTTCTGCTGCGATTAAAGAATTTTTTGGCTCAAGTCAGTTGTCACAGTTTATGGACCAAGTGAATCCTTTGTCGGGTGTGACGCATAAGCGTCGTGTTTCTGCATTAGGGCCAGGTGGCTTGACAAGAGAGCGCGCTGGCTTTGAGGTTCGTGACGTTCATACGACACATTATGGTCGAGTGTGTCCAATTGAAACACCAGAAGGTCCAAACATTGGTTTGATCAACTCTCTTTCCATTTATGCGCGTACTAATCAGTATGGTTTTATTGAAACACCATGCCGTAAAGTCGTTGATGGTTGTGTGACAGATGATGTTGAATATTTGTCAGCGATTGAAGAAGTAGAACAATATATCGCGCAGTCTAACATAGCACTTGATAAGAAGGGTAAGATTCTTGCGGATCTTGTGCCATGCCGACATGAAAATGAATTTTCATTGACGACCCCTGATAAAATTAATTACATGGACATTTCACCAAAGCAAATCGTTTCGGTAGCCTCTTCTTTGATTCCGTTCTTGGAGCATGATGATGCGAACCGTGCTTTGATGGGATCTAACATGCAACGTCAAGCAGTTCCAACATTAAGAGCAGAAAAGCCTTTTGTTGGTACGGGTATGGAGCGCATTGTTGCTTCTGACTCTGGTGTTTCTGTTGTTGCAAAACGTGGTGGAATAATTGATTTAGTCGATGCTTCGCGTATTGTCGTACGTGTGAATGATAATGAAACAACAGCGGGTGAAACGGGCGTTGATATTTATAATTTGACAAAATACTTTCGCTCGAATCAAGACACATGTATCAACCAAGTTCCTATCGTCCAAAAAGGAGATATGATACAGCGTGGTGATATTCTCGCAGATGGACCCTGTACTGATATGGGTGAGCTTGCGTTGGGTCAAAATCTACTGGTCGCTTTTATGCCGTGGAACGGATACAACTTTGAAGATTCGATTTTGATTTCTGAGCGTATTGTGCAAGATGATCGCTTTACCAGTATTCATATTGAAGAACTGACGTGTATCGCCCGTGATACTAAATTAGGTACAGAAGAAATTACCTCCGATATTCCGAATGTGGGCGAGTCAGCTTTAGCAAGTCTTGATGAGTCAGGTATTGTATACATTGGGGCCGAAGTAGGTGCTGGCGATATTTTGGTGGGTAAAGTGACACCAAAGGGTGAAACACAACTGACACCAGAAGAAAAATTGTTAAGAGCTATCTTTGGTGAGAAGGCCTCTGATGTAAAAGATACGTCCTTGCGTGTTCCTTCTGGAATGAATGGCACAGTGATTGATGTACAAGTATTCACCAGAGATGGTCTTGAAAAAGATATCAGAGCAAAGAGTATCGAGGAAGAGCATCTTGCTAGAATTCGTAAAGACTTGATTGATGAGCGTCGTATTCGTGAAGAAGATATTTTCCAGCGTGCGAAAGGTTTATTACTAAGCAAAGTTGCTAGTGGTGGACCATTAAGTTTGAAAGCAGGTACTAAAGTCACAGAAGCCTATCTAGATAAAGTGGATAGAGAAAAATGGTTTGATATTCGTATTAAAGAAGAACACATTAGCCAACAACTTGAGCAGCTTTCGAAACAACTTGAGCAGCTTGTGAAAGAAATGGAAAAACGTTTTAACGATGGACGTAAAAAAATTGTCCAAGGAGATGACTTAGCTCCTGGCGTTTTAAAGATTGTTAAAGTGTATTTGGCTGTAAAACGAAGAGTACAACCTGGTGATAAAATGGCCGGCCGTCACGGAAACAAAGGTGTGATATCTATTGTTGTTCCAGTTGAAGATATGCCGTATATGGCTGATGGTACGCCCATTGATATCGTATTGAATCCATTAGGCGTACCTTCGCGAATGAACATCGGTCAGGTACTTGAAACACATTTGGGCCTTGCTGCAAAAGGGCTTGGTTTGCGTATTGCTGAAAAGCTTGATAATCAAGCCTCAGTGAAAGATCTTCGTGCTTATTTGGAGAAGATTTATAATCATGATGGGCAAAAACGTGTGCAATTAGAGTCTTTGTCAGATGAAGAGCTGATGTTGCTGGCTAATAATTTACGTTCAGGTGTCCCTATGGCAACGCCTGTATTTGATGGTGCCTCTGAAGGTGAGATCAAAGCGATGCTACATCTTGCAGGACTTCCTGAAGACGGTAAAACAACGTTAACGGATGGAAGAACTGGACGAGAATTTGATAATCCGGTGACTGTAGGTTACATGTATATGTTGAAGTTGAATCATCTTGTTGACGATAAGATGCATGCGCGTTCAACCGGTTCATATAGCTTAGTTACGCAACAGCCGCTCGGTGGTAAAGCACAGTTCGGTGGTCAGCGTTTTGGTGAGATGGAAGTTTGGGCACTTGAAGCTTATGGTGCTGCTTATACGTTACAAGAAATGCTGACAGTTAAATCGGATGATGTCGCCGGTCGAACTAAAATCTATAAGAATATTGTCGATGGTGATCATCGTATGGATCCAGGCATGCCTGAGTCATTTAATGTATTGTTAAAGGAAATTAGAGCACTCGGTATCGATATCGAATTGGATCATAATTAATGATGATTGCGTACAACAGTTCCTGTTGTACGCAATAAGTTTATCTTTTGGGAGGCATAACCTTGGCTAGCATTGAACCAGTCAGAAAACCACCGGTAATGAGTGATTTACTTGGTATGCTTAAACAACATGGCCATAGTGATGAGTTCGATCAAATACAGATACGCCTGGCATCGCCGGAGCTTATCCGTTCATGGTCTTACGGTGAAGTTAAAAAACCAGAAACGATCAATTATCGTACGTTTAAACCAGAGCGTGATGGTTTATTCTGCGCAAAAATTTTTGGTCCTGTGAAAGATTATGAGTGTTTATGTGGTAAATATAAGCGATTGAAACACAGAGGCGTGATTTGCGAAAAATGTGGTGTTGAGCTTGCTTTAGCAAAAGTACGTCGTGATAGAATGGGGCATGTCGAGTTAGCAAGTCCTGTTGCACATATCTGGTTCTTGAAATCATTACCGTCAAGAATTGGTTTACTGCTTGATATGACACTTCGTGATATTGAACGTGTATTATATTTTGAAGCGTTTGTTGTGGTTGATCCAGGGATGACCGAACTTGAACGCGGACAACTCTTAAATGATGAAGTTTATCTTGATGCGCTTGAGCAGTATGGCGATGAATTTGATGCGCGTATGGGTGCTGAAGCCATTCGTGACTTACTTCGACAGATTAATCTAAAAGAAGAAATTAAATCATTACGTGAAGAGTTGCCGACAACAAATTCTGAAACGAAAGTGAAGAAGATTACAAAACGTCTTAAATTACTGGAAGCATTTTTTGAGTCCGGTAATAAGCCCGAGTGGATGATCATGAGTGTGCTGCCGGTATTGCCACCTGATTTACGTCCTTTGGTTCCTTTAGACGACGGTGGTCGATTCGCAACATCCGATTTGAACGATTTATATCGTCGCGTGATTAACCGTAACAACCGATTAAAGCGTCTTCTTGACTTGAATGCTCCTGATATTATTGTGCGCAATGAGAAACGAATGCTTCAGGAAGCTGTGGATGCGCTTTTGGACAATGGTCGGCGTGGACGTGCGATTACGGGTAGTAACAAGCGACCATTAAAATCGTTAGCGGATATGATTAAAGGTAAGCAAGGGCGTTTTCGTCAAAACTTATTGGGTAAACGTGTGGATTACTCGGGTCGTTCTGTTATTGTGGTTGGACCGACACTCAGATTACATCAATGCGGCTTGCCTAAAAAAATGGCATTGGAATTATTTAAGCCGTTTATTTTTAGTAAGCTTGAGTTTAGAGGTCTTGCGACAACGATTAAAGCTGCTAAAAAAATGGTTGATAGAGAGGAGCCTGTCGTTTGGGATATTCTAGAAGATGTGATTCGTGAACATCCTGTGCTTCTAAACCGTGCACCAACATTACATCGACTAGGTATTCAAGCGTTTGAGCCTGT
>JAHFRX010000116.1 GCA_023266075.1 Legionellaceae bacterium
GATTGAAGGTAAAGCAATACAACTTCACCCACTGGTATGTACAGCGTTTAACGCCGACTTTGACGGTGACCAGATGGCAGTACACGTGCCACTCACGTTAGAAGCGCAACTTGAAGCACGCTCGTTGATGATGTCGACCAACAATATTTTATCACCAGCAAACGGTGAGCCAATTATTGTACCGAGTCAGGACGTGGTTTTAGGATTGTATTATTTAACGCGTGAACGTATTAATGCAAAAGGTGAGGGAAAAATTTTTGCTTCTGTTGATGAAGCCAAGAATTTTTATGAGGAAGGTTTGGTTGATATTCATGCAAAAGTTAAAGTGAGAATGCTTCAAGATCAAGATACACCGCATCAAAAATATGCATTGGTTGAGACGACTGTTGGCCGAACAATTTTTTCTGGAATTTTACCTAAAGGAATGCCTTTTTCGTTAGTCAATCGTGTCATGACGAAAAAAACCATTTCTAAAGTACTCGATCATTGTTACCGTTCTTTGGGCTTGAAAGAAGCCGTTATTTTTGCTGATCATTTAATGTATCTCGGTTTTGAGTATGCAACACGCGCTGGGGCGTCCATCGGAATCGATGATATGATTATCCCTGAAGATAAAGCAGAGATTATCGCGCAAGCTGATAATGAAGTCCGTGAAATTGAATCCCAATTCCGCTCAGGTTTAGTGACGAATGGTGAGCGATATAACAAAGTTATTGATATTTGGTCACGCACCAGTGAGATGGTTGCGAAGTCGATGATGGCAAAAATCGCGACGGAAGAAGTCATCGATAGAGATGGGAAAGTGACGCGACAAGATTCGTTTAATCCAATCTTTATGATGGCTGATTCAGGTGCACGAGGATCTGCCGCTCAGATTCGACAGCTTGCTGCAATGCGAGGATTGATGTCGGCGCCAGATGGTTCGATTATTGAAACACCGATTACAGTGAATTTTCGTGAAGGACTGAACGTTTTCCAATACTTTATTTCAACGCACGGTGCGCGTAAAGGTCTTGCGGATACTGCATTGAAAACAGCAAACTCAGGTTACTTGACGCGTCGATTAGTTGACGTTGCTCAAGATGTTGTGATCACTGAAACGGATTGTGGTACGACAGAAGGTATTCTCATGCAACCTTTAATCGAAGGTGGCGATATTGTAGAGGCTTTACATGAGCGTGTTTTGGGTCGAGTAGTTTCCGAGAATGTGTATTTGCCGAATCAAAAAGAACCTGTGGTAACTGCAGGAACATTATTAGATGAAACATGGGTTGAGCATTTAGAAAAACTCGGTGTGGACCAAATTCTGGTGCGTTCGCCGATTACTTGTCAAACGCGCTTTGGTCTGTGTGCGAGTTGTTACGGTCGCGATCTGGCGCGGGGACATCTAGTGAATACAGGAGAGGCGGTTGGGACGATTGCAGCACAATCCATCGGCGAACCCGGTACACAGTTAACAATGCGTACGTTCCACATTGGAGGGGCTGCATCACGTGCTACGGCGGCAAATAACATTCAAGTGAAGAGTAAAGGATTAATTCGCCTACATAATATCAAAACAGTTACACATGACAACAGCAAGTTAGTTGCGGTTTCACGATCGGGTGAAGTGACCATTTCTGATGAGTTTGGACGTGAGCGGGAGAGATATAAATTACCGTATGGTGCTGTGTTAACGGTCCAAGATCAATCGCAAGTTGAGGCCGGTCAGGTGATTGCCACGTGGGATCCACATACGCATCCTGTGATCTCGGAAGTCAGCGGTAAACTTAAATTTGTTGATTTAGTCGAAGGTATGACGATGAATCGACAAACAGATGAATTGACAGGGCTAAGTAACATTGTCGTCATCGATGCGAAACAACGCAGTGCTGCAGGTAAGGATATGCGACCGCTGGTCAAATTAGTCTCTGAGAAAAATGAAGAGATTTTCCTTTCCGGTACAAATGTTCCTGCGCAATATTATCTCCCTGTTGATGCCATCATCAACTTTGAAGATGGTCAGTCTGTGAATGTGGGTGATGTGATCGCAAGAATTCCACAAGAGCGTACGAAAACGCGCGATATCACCGGAGGCTTACCTCGTGTGGCTGATTTGTTTGAGGCGCGTAAACCAAAAGATGCTGCCGTTATGGCAGAGATGTCTGGTGTAGTGAGCTTTGGTAAAGAAACAAAAGGTAAAAGACGTCTCATTATCACGCAGTCTGAGCAAGTATGCCATGAAGAGCTTATTCCAAAATGGCGCCATATTTCTGTGTTTGAGGGAGAGCACGTTGAGCGAGGTGAAGTTATCGCCGAGGGTCCACCAAGCCCACATGATATTCTTCGTTTATTGGGGGTGAGTGCGCTTGCTAATTATATTGTGAACGAAGTACAAGATGTTTACCGTTTACAAGGCGTGAAAATCAACGATAAACATATTGAAGTGATTGTTAGACAAATGCTTCGTAAGCGGACGGTGACGTTTGTTGGTGATTCGAAATTTTTAATCGGTGAGCAAATCGAAGAGACAACGCTGCTAGAAGAAAATGATAAGGTAGCAAAAGAAAATAAAATCCAAGCAAGAGGGATACCTATCTTACTGGGTATCACGAAAGCATCGTTGGCTACAGATTCATTTATCTCTGCAGCCTCTTTCCAAGAAACGACGCGCGTCTTAACTGAGGCTGCTGTGAGTGGGAAGGTCGATGATTTGCGTGGATTGAAAGAAAACGTGATGGTGGGGCGTTTGATACCTGCAGGAACGGGGTATACCTATCATCAGACAAGAAAGGCGAAGCGTGCGCGTTCGAAATCGCAGGAACAAGGGAGTTACGCGATTTCAGCAACAGAAGTGCAACATGCACTGAGCGAAGCGTTGAACGCTGAAAATCGAGAGGAACAGTAATGATCAGCCGGAATACGATTAGACGCTTGACATTGTTAAGAGACATATATAGAATCCGGCATCTTTATGCGTGTGAAATAAATTTGCTATAGTTGGAGTTAATTATAAATGGCTACCATTAACCAGTTAGTACGTAAGCCTCGTGTTGCTGTTAAGAAGAAAAGTAATGTGCCTGCACTAGAGTCTTGTCCACAACGTCGTGGCGTATGTACTCGTGTTTATACAACGACACCTAAAAAGCCAAACTCAGCGATGCGAAAGGTTGCTCGTGTTCGTTTGACAAATGGTTTTGAAGTGAGTTCATACATCGGTGGTGAAGGCCACAATCTACAAGAGCACTCTGTTGTGTTAATTCGCGGTGGTCGGGTGAAAGATTTGCCGGGTGTTCGCTATCATACTGTTCGCGGTAGTTTAGATACATCTGGTGTAAACGATCGGAAACAAGGTCGTTCAAAATATGGTACTAAAAAGCCTAAAGACAAGAAATAATTGAGCGTAGGAAAAGAAAATGCCAAGACGAAGAGAAGTCCCCAAACGAGAAATTTTGCCTGATCCAAAGCATCACAGTGAGATTTTAGCAAAATTTATTAATGTTTTAATGGTCAGTGGCAAGAAATCTGTTGCTGAAACGATTGTATACGGTGCTCTTGATGCTATTGTAGAAAAGCTCAAGAAATCAAAAAAATCAGACGAAGATAGCGAAAGTGGTGGTTCACGTACTGCAGTTTTGCAATATTTTGAACAGGCTTTGGATAATGTTCGTCCTACAGTTGAAGTTCGATCGCGCCGCGTAGGGGGTGCGACTTATCAGGTTCCCGTTGAAGTTCGCTCTGAACGAAGCGTTGCTTTAGGTATGCGTTGGATCGTGCAATCCGCTCGTGGACGTGGCGAGAAAGGAATGATGTTGCGCTTAGCTGGAGAGCTGATGGAAGCTTACGAAAGCAAAGGTGCTGCTGTGAAAAAACGTGAAGACGTCCATCGCATGGCAAAAGCAAACCAAGCGTTTGCACATTTCAGATGGAATTAGAGAGATAAGGGGATTTAGGTGTCAACGACTCCATTAGAACTATATCGAAACATTGGCATTGTCGCACACGTCGATGCGGGCAAAACAACCACGACGGAGCGTGTTTTGTTCTATACAGGCACTTCGCACAAAATTGGCGAGGTACATGATGGAACGGCAACAATGGATTGGATGGTTCAAGAACAAGAACGTGGTATTACAATTACATCAGCGGCAACGACTTGTTATTGGTCTGGTATGGAGAAACAATATACCAAGCATCGCGTTAATATTATCGATACACCTGGCCACGTCGACTTTATGATTGAAGTGGAGCGCTCGCTTCGTGTCTTGGATGGCGCAGTTGTTGTATTTGACTCTGTTGCTGGTGTTGAGCCTCAGTCAGAAACAGTCTGGCGTCAAGCTGCTAAATATGGTGTGCCACGTATTGTATTTGTCAACAAGATGGATCGTATGGGTGCTGATTTCATTCGTGTCGTTGAACAAATTAAAGTGCGACTTAATTCTTCGCCAGTCATTGTTCAGTTACCCATTGGTTCAGAAGAAAACTATAAAGGCGTGATTGATCTTATTAAAATGAAGGCGATTTACTGGGATGATGAAACAAAAGGCATGACCTTTAAATATGCAGATGTCCCGGCTGATATGCTTAAGCAAGCGGAGATGTATCGCGAGCAGTTGGTTGAGGCTGCAGCTGAATTTTCAGAAGAACTGATGGAGAAATATTTAGAGTCTGGTGATATTTCTGAAGAGGAAATTAAAAAAGCGCTACGTCATCGCACAATTGTGAATGAAATTGTACCTGTTTTTTGTGGCTCGGCTTTTAAAAACAAGGGTGTTCAAGCAGTGTTGGATGGTGTCATCGAATATTTGCCTTCTCCTTTAGATATTCCACCGGTGAGTGGTCTTGATGATGATGGTGAGCCTGCAACGCGTGAAACCTCAAATAAAGCGTCTTTTTCGGCACTTGCGTTTAAAATTGCAACGGATCCTTTTGTAGGTACATTGACTTACTTTAGAGTGTATTCAGGCGTTCTGAAATCAGGCGATACGGTTTACAATCCAGTAAAAGGTAAAAAAGAGCGTATTGGTCGTTTACTTCAGATGCACGCAAATTCAAGAGAAGAGATCAAAGAAGTTCATGCGGGTGATATCGCTGCTGCAATTGGATTGAAAACTGTTACAACAGGGGATTCGCTTTGTGATCCAAATGCAATCATTACGTTAGAACGGATGGATTTCCCGGATCCTGTTATTGCTGTAGCTGTTGAGCCAAAATCTAAAGCGGACCAAGAAAAAATGGGTGTGGCTTTAGGTAAGTTAGCACAAGAAGATCCATCGTTTAGAGTGCATACAGATGAAGAGACTGG
>JAHFRX010000117.1:0-4838 GCA_023266075.1 Legionellaceae bacterium
AGGTTTACTTTCCCAATTTAACATGCGTGTTGTGCCGCAAAAGCTTTCATAAAATCAATGAGCGCATATACGCCTTCAATGGGCATCGCATTATATAAACTCACACGGATACCACCTTTACGACGATGACCAAGAAGCGCATACAAACCCTGTTTTTCTGCATCATGGATAAACATCGTTTCTGTTGTGCTATCCGCCAAATAAAAACAAACATTCATCAAAGAGCGACCTTTTCCATTGACATAGCAATGATAAAAATGAGACGTATCCAGATAACGATACAACATCTCTGCTTTCTGGCAGTTTTTTTCATACAAAGCGCTCACACCACCTTGCTCAACAACCCATTGAAACATGAGATACGCCAGATAACATTGAAACACCGCAGGCGTCGCCGCAAGAGAATGCATTTCAGCATGAACACGATAATCTAACATCAACGGCGGCTCTCTTGCGATCGTTTTTAATAAATGATCGTCCACAATCACAATCGTCATCCCTGAAGGCCCAATATTTTTCTGAATCCCAGAAAAAATAAGTCCATAATCATTCAGATCGATAGGCTCGCTCAATAAACAAGAAGTCATATCCGCAATCAACGGAATTTTAGCCTCTTTAAACGGCGGAGGAGCGATACGAATACCATCAACGGTTTCATTTGATGCATAATAAATGTATGCAGTTTCATCACGAATATCTCGAAGATTCAATTCGGGTAGCACCGTGAAGGCTGAGGCCTCATTCGTTGTGAGGCAATACGCATTAGAAAGACGATTCGCTTCTTTATAAGCGTCATAAGACCACATACCTGAAACCACATAACCTGCTTGCACAGCTGGATGAATAAAATTCATAGGAATCATTGAAAACTGCATGCGCGCAGGTTGCGTCAAAAACAATACGTGATAGTGACTTGGAATGTGAAGCTGCTCTCGTAACAATCGCTCCGCTTCGCTCATCATATGTAAAAAAACGGGATGTCGATGGTTGATTTCCAATATCGACATCCCCGTATTTTCCCAATTCAATAAAGCACACTGAGCTTTCAATAAAATAGACTCCGGCAACATCGCAGGACCCGCTCCAAAATTATACCCGCGCTGATTACTCGTCTGATACGTCAGTGTCTGAGACATCTGTAGACAGCTCCTCACCGAAGGCGGCTTCTGGTAACTCCTCAATCCGCTGCATACCAACAACCTGCTCACCCGATGCCACATTAATCAACCTAACACCTTGCGTATTACGACCAATGATTGAAAGTTCGCTCACCTTAAAGCGTACCAACGTGCCCTGATCGGTAATCAACATCGCCTCATCGGTATCATTCACTTGTACGGCTCGAACAACTTTACCATTACGTTCATTCACTTGAATTGAAATCACACCTTGGCCTCCTCGACCCGTAATACGATACTCTTCAATTTCAGTACGCTTCCCATAACCAAACTGAGTTGCCGTTAAAATTGTTCCTGCTGCCTGAGCAACAATCAATGAAATGACCGACTGATCAGCTTGCAAGCGCATTCCACGTACACCACGTGCGGTACGTCCCATAGGACGAATATGTGTTTCAGAAAAACGAATCACTTTGCCGGTATCCGAAAACAACATGATATCTTGTTGTCCGTCCGTTAAATCAACACCAACCAGACTATCTTGCTCATCCAAATCAATCGCGATAATTCCTGAGCTACGCGGTCTACTAAATGCATCCAACGACACTTTCTTCACAACACCTTGTTTTGTCACCATAATCACAAAACGACCTTCGTGAAACTCGCGCACGGGTAATATCGCGTTAATCGCCTCCCCCGCTGCAAGCGGCAATACATTTACAATCGGCTTACCTCGAGAAGTACGGTTGGCCAGCGGCAACTCATACGATTTCACCCAATAAAGCTTACCGTAGTTTGAAAAACAAAGTAGTGTGTCATGCGTACTTGCCAAAACAAGTCTTTCAACAAAATCTTCATCTTTCACATTTGTCGCCAATTTACCCCTTCCACCACGTCGTTGCGCATGATACGTTGAGAGTGGTTGATATTTCACATATCCTTGATGCGATAAAGTGACCACAACGGGCTCTTCAGTGATCAAATCTTCTATCGTTAAATCTTCCTGAGACGCCATAATTTCTGTACGACGTCCATCACCAAACTGTGCTTTCATCTCTAAAAGTTCAGTACGAATCACTTCCACTAATCGTTCGTTTGAACCTAAAATTGCCAATAGCTCACGAATTTCACCTAAAACGACCTCAAACTCTTGAATAATTTTATCTTGCTCAAGGCCTGTTAAACGGTGCAATCGCATCTCAAGAATCGCTTGTGCTTGCGGTGCAGATAAATGATAGCCATCTTCATGCAAACCTGACTCAGCAGACAAATCATCTAATCGGCTAGCATCTGTCCCTACGCGCTCGAGCATTGCTTTCACTAAACCGGGTTGCCAAGAACACGCAAGCAACGCTTCTTTTGCATCATTCGGCGTTTTAGATTGCTTAATGAGCGCAATCATGGCGTCAATATTCGCTAAAGCAACGCCCAACCCTTCTAAAACATGTGCACGCTGTCTTGCTTTTTTTAATTCAAACAGCGTTCTTCTGGTCACCACTTCTCGACGATGACGAATGAAGCACTCTAAAATCTCTTTTAACGCCAATGTTCTTGGCTGCCCATCAACCAACGCAACCATGTTGATACCAAACACACTCTGCATTTGGGTCTGCGCATACAAATTATTTAATGTTACCTCAGGAACTTCAGCACGTTTAAGCTCGATAACAACACGCATGCCGTCTTTATCAGACTCATCTCTTAAACCTGAAATTGTCTCTAATTTCTTCTCGCGCACTAGATCCGCAATACGCTCTACCAACCGCGCTTTATTCACTTGATACGGTAGCTCGGTAATAATAATTGCCTGACGACCCGACTGCTTATCCGTCTCAATTTCGGTTCGCGCACGCATAATGGCACGCCCACGACCTGTGCGGTATGCCTGAATAATCCCTGCACGCCCGTTAATAATCCCAGCTGTTGGAAAATCAGGGCCTGGAATAATGGTAAGCAACTCATCAATAGATAGGTCAGCGTTATCAAGCAAGGCCAACACAGCATCCAGTATTTCCGTCAAATTATGTGGTGGAATATTCGTCGCCATACCCACAGCAATACCGGACGAACCATTCACTAGCAAATTAGGAATACGAGCAGGAAGCACAATAGGTGCAAATTCGGTTTCATCATAATTCGGCGCAAAATCAACGGTTTCTTTTTCTAAATCAGCGAGCAGTGCATGAGCAAGCTTTGACATTCGCACTTCCGTGTAGCGCATGGCCGCAGGCGCATCACCATCAACCGATCCAAAGTTTCCTTGCCCATCTACCAAGAGATAGCGCAATGAAAAAGGTTGCGCCATACGTACAATGGTATCGTAAACAGCAGTATCACCGTGCGGATGGTATTTACCGATGACATCCCCCACCACGCGAGCCGATTTTTTATGTGGCTTATTCCAATCATTGCCTAACTCACTCATCGCAAACAGCACACGACGGTGCACAGGTTTCAACCCATCACGTACATCAGGCAATGCACGACCAACGATGACACTCATCGCATAGTCAAGGTATGACTGCTTGAGCTCATCTTCGATGTTCACCGGCACTACTTCTTCTGCTGAATAAGCCATAAACTCACAACTCTCCACTACTTTACGAACGTTTGGAGTAGAATAACACAGCCGTGCCTGAGTTAACAGCCGTCGAATCCGCACAAAAACAATGATGAAAATTCAATATTTTCAAATAAAATCCATGAGTTCTTGAATCGATTTTAGTGGCAACACCTCCAACCCCAAAGATTGTTTAGGTGCATTTAAAGCCGGAATAATCGCACGCTTAAAACCATGTTTAGCTGCTTCTTTTAGACGCTCCTGTCCATTTTGTACAGGTCTGATTTCACCCGCCAGCCCTATTTCTCCAAAAACAATCGTCTGTGCATCAAATACACGATTCTTTAAGCTAGAAACAACAGACGCCGCAATCGCTAGATCACTCGCAGTCTCCGTAATTTTTACGCCACCCACAACATTAATAAACACATCCTGATGATAGGTAGCAACATCAGCATGCCGATGTAAAACAGCCAACAAAATCGCCAGGCGAGGATGCTCTAATCCTGCGGTTACGCGTTTTGCTTGCTGACCATGCGCATCGTCGACCAGTGCTTGCACTTCAACCAACAATGGCCGCGTACCCTCCCAGGTCACCATAATGGCACTCCCCGGTTTGGGCTCAGGGTGGCGTGATAAAAAAATCGCTGAAGGATTAGTGACTTCTTTTAGCCCTTTGTCTGTCATTGCAAAAACACCGATTTCATTGACCGCACCAAAGCGATTTTTAATCGCGCGAATTACACGAAAACGCTGATCAGATTGACCTTCGAAATAAAGCACCGTATCGACCATATGCTCCAGTACACGCGGTCCTGCCAAAGCACCATCTTTCGTCACATGTCCCACCAGAAAAATAGCGGTCCCGGTCGCTTTCGCATAACGAACCAATTGTGCTGTCGCTTCTCTGACTTGGCCGACACTTCCTGCTGCTGATGACAATGTATCGGTGAATAGGGTTTGCACAGAGTCTATCACGATGACTTTAGGTGCTGATTTTTGTGCGTGTAATAAAACTGTTTCCACATGTGTTTCAGCCAATAAATTAAATTGCTTTGCATTCACTTGTAAGCGCGCCGCACGCATCGCGACCTGCTGTAACGACTCTTCACCCGTCACATAAAGCACAGGATATTTTCCTGAAAGAGAAGTCAATGCCT
>JAHFRX010000117.1:4848-5276 GCA_023266075.1 Legionellaceae bacterium
AGTGTCGACTTTCCAATACCAGGATCCCCGCCAATCAATACAACGGAGCTTTCAACCAATCCACCACCCAAAACTCGATTGAGCTCTGAAAGCCCGATGTCAAATCTTAAATCTTGCTCAAATATAATTGCATCCAACGGCAATACCGCCGAACGCGCATTCGCATAATGTGTCATCCGTGTCTTTGTCATCACCTGAGATTCTTCAGCAATCGCATTCCAAGCACTACATTGCACGCACTGACCAGACCATTGTGAACATGATGCTCCACACTGGTTACACACATATTTCGTTTTCACTTTCATTGAAATCACTCTTTCACTTTCATTGCTTATCGTGCTCATTGTATACTCGTAACGGTTTAAATATCTATGAGTCTCATATGTCAATCCATCTTTTGAACAATCCATCCAATCCCTAGAAAGTAT
>JAHFRX010000010.1:0-768 GCA_023266075.1 Legionellaceae bacterium
GGCAAGAAGCGATGATCTCTCTTTATTTTTTTATGTGGTATCTCCTCGTTGGCTTATCTATTTTGTTTATTTTTTCAGGTTTAGATGATTTATTCATTGATTTTAGTTATTGGTTACGTGCTTTTCAACGTTATCTCAGAAGACGCCATTATCCACCGTTGACTTATCAACAGCTTGCAGATAAATCTGAGCAATTTATTGCTATCCTTGTTCCTTGTTGGCGTGAGGCCGGTGTCATCGGTAACATGCTTGAGCACAATGTATATTCGATTGATTATCAAAATTATCGTATTTTTGTGGGCACTTATCCAAATGATCCCAGCACAATTGAAGAAGTTCAGGATATAACAAACGCACACGGCGAAGTACAAATTGTGATTAACGAATGCCCAGGTCCTACGAATAAAGCTGAAAATTTAAATCAAATCTATCTGGGAATGTGTGCGTATGAAAAAGAACATCAAATAAAGTTTGAGATCATTGTGTTTCATGATTCAGAAGATATTATACATCCGATGTCCTTGAAGCTTTATAATTATCTCATCCCAAGAAAAGATATGATTCAGATTCCTGTTTTTCCACTTCACGTACCGTATTGGAAGTTTACGCACTGGCTATATGCTGATGAATTTTCAGAAAATCATACAAAAAATATTGTTGTACGCGAAGCAATTGGTGCACATGTACCATCCGCCGGCGTAGGTACCGCGTTATCACGACACGCCATTGAACTTGTTCGAGAAGATGAGTCATGTGGACCATTTTCTA
>JAHFRX010000010.1:778-18254 GCA_023266075.1 Legionellaceae bacterium
ACACTGACGGAGGATTATAGAACATCATTAGCGATACGATTATTGAATCTGAAACAAGCTTTTGTGGTGCAGTCTCTGATTAAGATGCAGTGGCAGCCTCGTGGTTGGTTTAGGAGAGGGTATATTCAAAAAGTACGGAAAGAGTATATTGCAACACGCGCGCTTTTCCCGATGGAATATAAAAAATCAGTGCGTCAAAAGGCCCGGTGGATTATTGGGATTGTGTTTCAAGAATGGGAAAATAATCCATGGCCAGAGGAGTGGCGTGTGCGTTATTCATTGTCACATGACAGAAAAGGATTCATCAGTCATTTTATCAATGGATTTGCGTATTTTATTTTTATATTTTGGATGATTTACACAGGGTGTACGCAATTTAATCCAAGCTATCCTTCTTTGAATGAACAATTTAATATGCATCCTTGGGTCTGGTGGTTAATTATTATCGTAACCCTCATCATGCTTGAGCGCATGTTACAACGTGTGATTGCTGTAAAAAGAATTTATAGCTGGTTACCTGCTATTTTATCCATACCAAGAACTTTTTATGGTAATTTGCTTAACTTAAATGCGGTATTACGTGCATATCATGTCTTTTTTGCAAAACAAATCAAACAATCAACGGTTTCAGTTTTTCCTACATGGGATAAAACGGATCATGTTTTTCCTGGCAGTCATATTTTAACGCCTTATCGTCGACGATTGGGGGATTTATTGATTGAGGCAAAAAAAATCACACAAGAACAACTCAATATCGCGATTTCAGAACAACAAAAATCGGGTGAGAGAATCGGCCGTATATTATGTAATATGGGTATTTTAACACCCAGTGAGCTGACGCGTTGGTTGGTCCGGCAATATGATTTACAATGCTTTCCTAAAAGTATTCTAGAGATAGCCTTAGAAAAATATGAACCTGTCATTTCACCAAAAATGCTAAAATGGCTGAGACAATATCATGTAAAATTATTATTTGTAGATCCGATACAAAAGACCATGAAATTAGGAATTGAAGATCCAACGAATGAATTATTGATTGAAAAAATCATGAGTTATATCGTGCCTTTTAAAGCACAATTCATGCTGATCGATCCTTACAGATAAAGAGACCTTATGTTAGAATAGTTTTCCTAAGGTCTGGATAGGATAAAGTTAATTACATCATGTTAGAAAGTGATCGTTTAGTAAGTGTGCAACCCGTCGCACGTGAAGAAGTACTCGATCGCGCAATTCGCCCTTTGCATTTGAAAGACTATATTGGACAAAGTGACGTGCGTCTGCAAATGCAGGTTTTTATAGAGGCCGCGATTAAACGTCAAGAACCACTCGATCATGTTTTAATTTTCGGGCCGCCTGGATTGGGCAAAACAACGCTTGCTAATATTATCGCACATGAGCTTGGCGTGAATTTACGACAAACTTCGGGACCTGTCTTAGAAAAAGCGGGTGATATTGCGGCTCTCTTGACAAATTTGCAAGAAAATGACGTGATGTTTATCGATGAAATTCATCGACTAAGTCCTGTGATTGAAGAGATTCTCTATCCTGCGATGGAAGATTACAAATTAGATATTATGATTGGAGAGGGGCCTGCTGCACGCTCTATTAAATTAGATTTGCCCCCATTTACCTTAATCGGCGCTACAACACGAGCAGGCTCTTTAACTTCTCCATTACGTGATCGTTTTGGTATTGTACAGCGGTTAGAATTTTATTCAGTAGACGATCTGAGGCAGATCGTCTTGCGTTCGGCGCGTTTGCTTACCGTGGTGATTGATGAGCATGGCGCTATAGAAATTGCGAAAAGATCGCGCGGAACACCACGTATTGCAAATCGTTTATTACGACGTGTTCGAGATTATGCAGAGGTCACAAATGATGGCCGTATTACAGAAGAGATGGCGCATTTTGCACTCGATAAATTACAAGTTGATCATCATGGCTTTGATGTGATGGATAGAAAATTACTACTCGCTGTGATTGAGCGTTTCGATGGAGGTCCAGTTGGCGTAGAGAGTATTGCTGCGGCAATTGGAGAAGAAAAAGGAACGATTGAAGATGTGATAGAACCTTATTTAATTCAGCAAGGTTATTTGATGCGTACGGCACGAGGACGTGTCGCTACATCACTTGCCTATCAACATTTTGGATTGATTGTAAAAGAATATTGACATTTGACCATACTTAGCATAAAAACGGCGCATTTATTTCTGAGGATATTGATCATGACAGGGCATACAAGTATTTTGGGATATTTTTTACAAGCCGGTTTTGTTGTGAAAGCTGTGATGTTACTTTTGTTGATTGCATCGGTCATGACATGGACACTTATTTTTCAACGGGCATGGTTTTTTAAACAAAAAAAGGTGCAGTTTGATGGTTTTAGTCGTCGATTTTGGGGAAGCTCTGATTTGAGTCTTCTCTATGCAGATGTTGATCATAAAGTTGAAGAAAGAGACGGGCTTGCTGCTATCTTTCATGCCGGTTTTAAAGAGTTTTTGCGTGTTCGAGTTTTGAAAGCGTTTCCTTTTGAACCCATTGAACGTGTGATGCAGATTAGTCATACCAAAGAAGCGCAACGCTTAGAACAGCATTTACCATGGTTTGCTTCTGTCGGTTCAATTGCGCCTTATATTGGGCTGTTTGGTACAGTTTGGGGTATTATGACATCATTTCAAGCCTTAGGGCAGGCACAACAGGCAACGATTGCCATGGTGGCTCCAGGGATATCTGAAGCGCTTGTCGCGACAGCATTAGGGCTTTTTACAGCCATCCCTGCTGTGATTGCATATAATCGATTTAGTACACGAGCGAATGAACTTATTGAAAACTATCAACTTTTTCAAGAAGAGTTTATTGCACTGATTGAAACGCAAACTGAACCACGCAAGGTTACATGATGAAATTAAGACAAGTACGACGAAAAAGTCCAATGGCTGAAATTAATGTAGTTCCTTATATTGACGTTATGTTGGTGTTGTTAGTGATCTTCATGATCACAGCGCCAATGTTGACACAAGGGATTACGGTTGAATTACCCCAAGCGCTCAGTGACAACGTGCAGTCTACCGGTCGTGAGCCTATTATCGTTTCTGTAGATAGTCATGGGGCTTATTATTTAAATATCAGTCGTAATCCTGGATTACCCATCGCGCCTAATGCACTGATGGTTCGTGTTGCCGCAGAACTTGCGCTTGCGAAAGAGACCCATGAGCCGATTAACGTTTTGGTCAAAGGCGACCAAGGTGTTCCATATGGTAAAGTGGTCAGCGCAATGGGCTTATTAAAACAAGCAGGTGCTGAGCAAGTTGGTTTATTGACTGACTCGACCGTCACACAGGATAACGTCGCATGATAGAAGATCGCTCTTATTCATTTTTCCTTATGCTTGCTGTGTTGTTACATATGATATTAGCCATTTCGTTATTTTGGGAGCACAATAATAATGAGCGTCCCGCTTTGACGATGGAGGCAAATAATGCAGCGCCTAAAGTACGACAGCCTGAACATGCAGAGGAGCGTGTTATTAAGGCGGTGACGGTAGATGAGCATGAAGTGATGGCTGCAGTAAATCAATTGAAAAAAGAACGTGAACAAAAAGTACTGCTTGAAGCTAATCGTCAAAAATCACTTGCGATGCAAGCCGAGGCTGCAAGACAAAAACGTATCCAAGAACAACAAAAAATTGAGCGCTTAAAACAAGAGTCGGATGCACTTTTGTTGACACAAAAGAAAAAATTAGAAGAAGAAAAGAAGAAAATGCAAGCACTTGCAAAACAACAAGCGCTACGTCAAAAAGAATTAAAAGTATTGCAAGAAAAGCAGGAAGAAGTTAAAAAACAAAACGAACTTGAAGAAAAAAATCTGGCCGCCGTGCGCGTGCAGCATGAAATTGATGCAAAGGCACGTGAGTTAGAAGAGAAGAGAAAGCAAGAGGAAATAGTCAGAGCCGCTGAAGATTCAGCTAAAAAAATAAAAATTGCAGGTGTTGTTGATCGTTACAAGGCATTAATTATCAATGCTATCAGCCAGCAATGGATCTTGCCCGATCATATCGATAATCGGTTATCGAGCCAATTTAGAATAAGGCTCGCACCTAATGGCACAGTGCTTGAAGTGACATTGACACGAAGTAGTGGTGATCCTATTTTAGATCGTTCAGCACAATCTGCAATTTATAAAGCATCGCCATTACCTGTACCGAGCGATCCGGAAATGTTTAATGTATTTAGAGATATTAGTTTGACTGTTAGACCTGAAAATGCACAAGGTTAATCAACATGAGGTATGAGGCTGTGATACGACAAATCATCTTAGGATTGGGAATATTATTCTCAGGATGTTCAGTAGCGATTGATCTTGAACTGACGCAGGGTGTCAATTCACAGCTTCCGATTGGAATTGAACAGTTTGGTTCGGATACAGCATCACAATCTTTTACAGACGTGATTCAAAGTGATTTGAGTTTATCTGGACAATTTAAGTTTGTAAATTCAGCAGCCATACATGCTCCTATTGAGACGTGGCAACAGTTAGGTGCTGATAGTGTTATTTATGGTCATCTTGAGCGTATTGATGCTCATCGGTTTAATATCCATGTTGAACTTGTCGATGTGGCGATGCGAGGCAGACCATTATTTGCGAAAGATTATCAAACTGATGCTGCTTCAATCAGAAGACTTGCACATCATGTGAGTGATGAAATTTATCAGAAATTAACCGGAGTACGAGGTGTGTTTTCCACGCGTATTGCTTATGTTCTCGTGCAGCGTGCTCAGTATAAAACACGTTATTCACTGGATGTTGCTGATATGGATGGGAGTAATCCTCGAAGTCTATTGGTTTCTAGTGATCCTATCATGTCACCCGCTTGGTCACCGGATGCTCGACAGGTTGCTTATGTTTCATTTGAGAAAAGACGTGCACAAATTTTCACAGTCTCTGTTGAAACTGGACAACGTCGTTTAGTGACTGATTTTCCCGGAATTAATGGTGCACCCGCTTGGTCACCGGATGGTCGGCAACTGTCTGTAGCTCTATCGAAAGGGGGGCATCTAAAAATTTATACGGTAGATCTTTCTACAGGGAATATGAAGCAAATCACTTTTGGTGATGCAATTGATACAGAACCACGCTACACGCCAGACGGGAAGTCACTTCTGTTTACTTCAGGTCGAGGTGGGTCACCACAAATTTATAAATTGGATTTAGCAACTGGCAGTATTGTTCGCCTCACTTTTGATGGTAATTATAATGCCAAGGCGAGCATGACACCAAACCAGCAACAAGTCGTCATGCTGCATCGGGGAGATGGTAGAGCATTTAACATTGGTTTGTTGCAAATTGGGCGAAGTGATATTTTACCTCTGACCGACTCTCCAGCAGATGAGTCCCCCACACTGGCACCAAACGGTCGTTTAGTGATGTATGCAACGCATTATCAAGACAAAGGTGTATTGGGTCTGGTTTCAATTGATGGACATGCCCACTTTAGGATGCCGGCAAGAGATGGTGATATTCAAGAGCCTTCTTGGTCTCCTTATCTTGGCTAATTATCGATGGATGCTGTTGGGTGTATTGTATTGTCCATTTGCTTTAGCTTGGAATGCAACAGGGCATCGTGTTATTGCGCAAATTGCTTATGATCATTTGACATCACATGCAAAAAGTCGATTTAGCGCTTACAATCGGCTTTTAAACCGGAAAAATCATGCTTACAGCTTTGTTGATGCCGCGGTTTGGTTAGATAAAGTGCGCTACATGAGTTCTTTGCCTCTGGAGATACATTATATCGACCTTCCTTTTACCGAAGAAGCGGGTTCTGCACTTCCTAAAGTTCGATCACCAAACGCGGTGACAGCTTTAACTGAAGCCGTGTTTTCTTTAAAAAATAAAAACACAACAGCACGTGCTCGTGCGACTGCTTTGCGTGTGTTGGTTCATGTCGTTGGTGATTTACACCAGCCTTTACATGCGGCAACGCGTGTTTCACACTTTTATCCAGAGGGTGACAAGGGTGGAAATTTAGTGAAGTTAGCATACAACCCCGTCGCTGATACTTTACATGCGTATTGGGATAAAGGAGCTGGTGTCTTACAGCCTATGGATAAAAGGCAAATTAAACATTACGCTGCTATGTTAGAGGCACGTTGGCCTTGTGCGGATGAAAAAATGTATGATTTTAACCATTGGGCTCAACTGTCTCACCAACTTGCTATAAAAGAGGCTTATGCACTACATAGTGATGACAATAGACTTGATTCAACTTATCAACGGCGTGCCATGGTCATTTCAGAGTCACAATTAGCACTGGCCGGTTGCCGATTAGCCCATGTATTAAACCATATTGATGCTGCATAGCTGAGCAAAACAAGTCCAAAACTTGCGATAATATCCAATATATAATGCCAACCCAGCAGTACACAGGAGAGGATCAAGAGTGTATTGTTAAGCAGCAGTGGCAAAAAAAGGAAACGAATATTTTTCACCAATAGTACACATAAAATAGCCCAGATGGCATGAAATGACGGGAATGCAATGAGCCCACCTTCTATCGTGGTTGGCGTGAGATGATGATGAATTTGAGTGAATTTTAAGCCGGTGGCATATTGTGCATCGCTAAAATAAGGCAAATTCAGCAAACTTGCAGGGGCTGTGGTTGGGAAAAAATAATAACACGTGAAACCAAGTAGCGTTGTGAATAAAAGATATTGATAATAGCGATGGAGTACATGATATTGTTTTGAAATCATGACTACGATGGGAAGAAAAGCCATTTGATAGTCTAGAGAAGCATAATTTATTTTTAAGATCTCTTTAAAAAAAGGATGTCGATGTGTCATGCGCAACATTGTTTCGATAGACCAAGGAAAGACTGTTTCCCAATTTAGGATGACGTTATCGATGGGTTGGAAAGGGGTGTATTGCACGGCATTTGTTGCAAACGCTAGGATGACCATGATGCTTAAAAAAAGAAGTAGTTCTTCTGAGAAACGACACTCAGTACTCGAAGACCCGTACATGAGTCTCACGCCGACATGTAAAATACATAGCGTAAGACCTGTAAATCCTGTAAAGGGTGGAAAATAGTTATTACCAGGATAATGATAAATCCAGGTATTCAATCCACAGGCAACACAAGACAAAACGATGAGTGTCACGCTGAGGTGAAGCAGCAAAAATACGTCAGGCGTCCTGCGTTGAGTCTTGGTTTTGTTGACTTTTGATGGCCAAATAAATTTCTTCACGATGGACCTGAATTGAGCGTGGCGCTTTAATGCCAAATTTGATATTTCCATGTTCCGGCGTCTTGAAAGCAATGACTTGAACAATTTCACCTTGGATATTAAACAGTAGGGGTTCTTCAAAAGCAAGCGTAACGATATTCATTTAAAACCTTATTATTTTTTAATAAGTTATATCGTATATATGACTTAAAATCAATGATTTATTGGTCGGCTTTCGCTTGAAGAGGTTTCTCCTGGCGTTTTAGTAGGTACTTGGCTAAAAAAACGATTTCTAGCACTACCGATGAAGTTCCTCACATCCCCAGTAGAAACATGAGTTAAAACATAGCTAGCAAGAGTAAGTGATGTGTTTGATGGATCTGCGTAGAGCGCATAAGCCACACCTAAAATACCGGCTGTAGTGGCTGCAGTAGTTGCATAGCCAGTTACATCTTGAGCGTTAAAACCAAACACTTGTCGTGGCGCTTGATTTTCCGGTTGAGCCGAGGCGACAGGAACTTCTGACGCTGGATCTGAAGCTATTGGCTCCTCTACGCGTTGCGGAACAAGAGGTTGTTGCGTTTCTCTGTTAGAAACGATGAGGGGCAGTGCAGAGGCACGATAAGCTATGGATGGTACAACAGCATAAGGTAGCTGCAATCTATCTTCATCGGGATGCGCTGTTGATTTTACAGCGGCACCCCATAATATTCCAACTGTACTCAAAGCCACTTGTCCTAAAACACTGACAATACTATCCGGATGTGGCTGTCTTACTTGGCGTACAACAATGTTCTGAGGGTTGTTTTGAGGTTGAGGAGGAGGCAGCGGCATGCCTGCTTCAAGAAGTGCATATTCGGCCTCATTGAGTGTACGACGAGGTCTCGTTAGGACAGCAGACGGAGGATTGGGAGTACCAGTTGCCTCTCTTGCCTTTTGTGGTGGCCGTTCTGGTCGTTGATAATGTCTACGATGAGGGACAATAGCTTGAGGCGCAGCTGCGGCTGCGGTAGGTGCTTGTTGTGGATTGCTAACCCTATTCGTTGTTATATCATAAAATGGCACATATGGATGGGCGGCTACAGTTGCTGCCGCAACTCTTTCTTCTTCAGGCTGAGGTGGTTGAGGCGATCTCTCATCTTGAGGGGCGGCTACAGCGGCAGCGGGAATAAACCAATCACGAAACGCGTTAAACATCCCACGGATCAAGCTTTCATTACTCTCTGCCGCAACTCTTTTTTCTTCAGGCTGTGGATTTTCAGCAACGATAGGTGGTGTTACTGTAATAGGAGATGATTTTTTCAAAAGTTCATCTTTGATTTTGATTGGATCAGCGTTATCAGCAAGGAGTAGTTTTAAATGAGCGATGTTCAATTCATTGTGTGCACTCAGTTCTCGCATCGCGACTTCAAGTTTTGTAAGATACGCTGAGAGATGCTCTGATCCCAAAGGATGTTTTTGCTTAACACAGTTTAAGAAAAGCGGGTAAGCCTCTGCTTTCAATGCTTCGTCAGGCAAATTCATAAGGCTTAAAATGCTTGTAAATTTCTCAATCAAATGGACGGCAGTACCGCCTGTTAGCATAAAAGCATCAAATAAAGTTTGCTCAATATGATGCGTAGGTGAGAGCATTTGTAATGCTGCACTTAATTCGACCAGTTTTTGATTAAACACAACAAGTTGATTGGCTGGATCGTTTTGAAATTCAATAAATCGTTTAAAGTTTTCTTGGCGATGGGCATTGCTTTTAGCGATGAGTTGATGTTTAAACAAGATTTCAATGATACTGCGAGCATCATCTTTTTGATTGATCTTTTGAACACAATCAAGATTGATCCGATTAACACTCGGATCAGTTGTATTAAAAAGACCAATTTCTTCTTGACGTAGGTAAACGTATAACTCTAAGAAATCACGATTGTTTTTGAAAGCCTCGACAAGCTCTTTCAGCTTCCTGTTTCCATCATCATGCGGATACTCTTTAAAATAGAGGGTAAGGGCATCACAGACATAAAGGATAGCGTTCTCATCAGCACCCGACTCGGCATATAAACGAATCAAATCTAGTGTTCGTTGTGCATTAATATTGCCAAGTTCAGTGCCGTAACGATTTAACTGGCAAATCAGATTTGCAATGTCATTCTCTAATGTTGGAGAGAATGTGATTTGTGTTTTTTCTTGAGATATATTGGCCATTGTTACTTTTTTTGCGATATCTTTAAGTGTTTTTAAATTACGTTGAACACGTAAATCGCCTTGAAGCGTGGTGTTCTTTTTGATTGCATTATAAAAATCAGATACACCCTCGGATGTGAGGAAGTGCTTTATCATAGACGGATAAAATACACGCATCAGAAGCCTGGAGTACCACGGTAAGTGGTGAGCTGCAAGTGTCAAACGAATCTTTCGGTTAGGTTCCTCGGTGTTCTTCTTTTCCAATAGATCGCGTAATGCACCCGGTAACATAAACTTTACAAAAAAATGATCGTTAAAATATTCTTCGAGATCAGCCACGGCTGTATTGATCGTTGGTATATTGTACAATGATTCCAATTCATTGAGGTTATTCTCAATGCCTTTGCCGACTTCTGTTTCAGGAATACCCTTAGGATCAAACAACCAACGCGCAGACGCTGTATTTCCAGAGGTAAAATAACCACCTAGGACAGATGGAAAAAAGATTTTATGATAAAATCGAGTTCCCTGATATAAAGCAACGGTAACATCAAGAGGTGAGAGGTCTTTACGCTTCATCAGCTCTTTAAATGCCGTTGGGAAAAAAAATTTTTGAAATGGGCTCGATGCATTATAAAATCTCGTAATGCGCTCAACTCTGACTTCAATTTGTTCATACGCATCATGCGTGAGTTTAAAACGAGCAAGCTCAGGGAACATAAGGCGATGCGTATACCATGTCCCTTTAGTGATCACATCTGAAATTTCATGATCACTTAGATCTTTTGTGATGGCTTGTTTGATTGCAGCTGGGAAGAAGAATCTACGAACGGGACCCAACGAAGCATACAGCCGTTTAACTTTTCCAATTTCAGCGCTCAGTAATTCAGTTGTCTCAGTAGTCATCTTTTACTCAGTACATCAAGTATGTTCTACTGTGTATTGTACAAAAAATATTACATATTGTCAATGTAAATAACACTTTCCACCATTTTTTATCTTACTGATTATCCATGTGTTTACATGTTCACATAATGAGGTCCACCGCCTCCTTCTGGGGCGGTCCAGACAATATTTTGAGTGGGGTCTTTGATATCGCATGTTTTACAATGAATGCAATTTTGCGCATTAATCTGTAACCGTGGTGAAATACTTTCATCAACAATTTCATAAACACCGGCAGGGCAGTAACGAACCTCCGGAGAAGCGTATTCACGATAATTTATTTCAATTGATATATTTTTGTTAATTAATTTCAAATGAGGTGGTTGGTTTTCTTCATGAAACGTGCTTGTTAAGTAAACGGAGGACAGTTTATCAAAAGTAAGTACACCATCGGGTTTGGGGTAATCGATTTTTTGAGTATCCGTCGCTGTTTTTAGTGTAGTATGGTCAGCATGATTTTTTAAAGTCCAAGGCGTCCACCCGAAGGTAATATAAGTTTCAAAAGCAGCATTCAGTAAGCCAAACCATAGACCCTTTTGAAACCCGGGTCTAATATTGCGTACCGCATATAATTCTTTTGCTGCCCATGTTTTTTTGAAGGTCGGTGTGTATTGAAATGCTTCTGTGGAAGATGTTGTTAGTGCATGAAAGCAAGCCTCAGCGGCTAAAATTCCGGATTTGATTGCCATATGTATGCCTTTGATTTGAGGCACATTTAAAAAGCCAGCGGCATCACCCAGAAGCATACCGCCTTCGAAGGTCAGTTTGGGTAAGGACTGCCAGCCGCCTTCAATGAGTGCACGTGCACCATAAGCAATTCGCTCGCCATGATGAAGTTGGTCTTTGATAAATGGATGTGTTTTAAAACGTTGCATTTCCTCAAAAGGGCTTAACCAAGGATTTTGATAATCTAGGCCCACCGCAAGACCTATGGCAACGCGCTGTTCTGATAGATGATATATAAATGAACCACCATAAGTTGCATGATCCAGTGGCCAACCGATGGTGTGAATCACGCGTCCTAAAGCGTGTTTTTCTTCTGAAACGCGCCAAATTTCTTTAATACCGAGTGCATAAGTTTGTGGTGATTGGGACTGGCGCAACTGATAATGTTTGATAAGCGTTTCAGAAAGTTCTCCACGACAGCCTTCGGCAAATAATGTTTGCTGAGCATGCAGATGTAAGCCGGGTTGATAGCGTGTTGTTTTTTCACCTTGCTTATCAACTCCTAAGTCACCGACAGAAACGCCGATGACTTGATTCTTGGCGTTATATAAAACTTTTGTTGCTGCAAAGCCTGTGTAAATTTCACAACCCAGTTGTGCTGCTTGCTCTGCTAAAAAAATACCAAGTTCACCTAATGAAATAATTGCGTGATCAGGGTGATTTCGCATAGGCTTTGGCGTTGGAAGTCGAAAAGCGCGTGACGCAGAGAGATAATAAAATTGATCTTCTGTGACTTTTGTATGCAGTGGTGCAAGTTGCCAAGTCTCAGGTAGCAGTTCTTTTAAACTTCTTGGATTTAAAACGGCACCTGAAATTAAATGTGCGCCAACTTGAGCACCCTTTTCTAAAATGCATATTTTCAAATCTTTGGTTTGTTGTAAAAGACGAATAGCTGCAGAAAGACCCGCAGGTCCGGCCCCAATGATGATGACATCATATTCCATTATTTCATGTTCCATAGCTATCCTTATTTAGCGTCCATTGAGATATATAGGGTGTCACGATCAAAATGTCAACGGTGTGATAGAGTTCTTCTTTTGTAGGCACTCAATAACAGTGTATAAAATACCAATGTACAATCATTAATCCACTCATTTTGGAAAAAAAATATTCAAATTCATTTGCTTATGTTTTATAATCGCTCGAAATTTACCTTAATTTTGGGAAATCATCATGCCAACCGATTTTAATGCTGTACCTGATCCACGTGAAAGCAGGCCTGTGCTAGTCCCGCCACCAGAAGGCTCAGTAGCGCCAGAACTAGTGCAGCAATTTATAGGGGAAAATCACATCCCCAGTTGGAATGATAGGCATTGTATTTATGAATTAAGCCGTATTTCAGCGGACAAATGGGCTGTGATTTCAACCTTTTTGAGTACGACATGTCGAAATAATATAGATAGCGGCAAGATCCGTACGCTGTCTCACATGTCCTTCGACCTGCTGACTTTAGTGATTGATTTTGCCACGCAGCGTAATATAACAGATGGTGAGGTATTATTTGCTCTATCTAACGTGAGCGTTGAGGAATTCCATCTTTTTATCCAGTTAGTTGAAGCCCATAACGTGTTGCAAAAGCCTGAAATTTTGCTGGCTTTAGTAGCAATGCCGCTGCAATATCGAGAAAATTTCATCCATTTTTGTAAGACAAAGCAATACGATATTAATGGCTTAAAAGGTGGATTGATTTTTAAACAGCATACACCTGAATCTTGGTTGGAAATAGATAATTTCATAAAACAGGTCAAAGTTAGTGATTACGTATTAAATACATTGTCGGAAATGTCGGCCGCAGCGTGCTTGGATTATATGAGATTTATTTCTACGAATGCAGTGAATGATTGGGATGACAAAAATGTATTAGTAGATATAGCACAATCATTAAGACAACCACTCTGGGATTTTGTTTGTAGATATCATTTACCTATTTATGCATTTAGAGAAATGTCTGAAGATAGCTGGCCTAGAATGCTTGACTTTATTGAGCAACATGTACAGCCTGGTAACACAGAATTATCAAAATTTACCGTTGATACATTGAGTAAAATGTCGGATGAAGACTGGCCTGAATTTAACCGTTTTCTGGATACTCACCAAATTCATGACTTTGAGTTGATAGCTACATATGCAAAAATGTCTTCGCTTCAACGTAACTATTTGTTCGATTTTATTCAGAAATATCAACTCAAAAGCTTTGAAATTTCAGATTTTAGGGAAATTCAGATTGAACATTGGCCCAATTTTATAGCCTTGATTGAAGAAAATCAGCTAACAAATGTAAACCAACTTTCTGCTATAGCACATAGAACACCAGAGGAGTGGACGGCATGCGCTGATCTTATTGTTAAACACAACATCTCCGATTTTTATAACTTAAGAGAACTTGGAAGTATTTCATCCCGACACTTTCATTTTTTGTGCGCTTTTGTCGATGAATATCATATTGATGATGAACATGTGATTTACGGCTTAGCTCGAATTCCATCTGTGCGTCAGTGGATAAGCATTTGTACTTTAGCACGACCATTGTTTGCCCCACCGTTGCCAGCGGAAGAGCGAGGATGTGTAATGCATGCACTGTATGAAATAACCAAACAAGAGTATCGATTTGATAGGATCATGCCAACTTATGATGACAATGAACGTTTGGCACGTATCGCCGTGGTTCAAGATAGAATTGAACGTCGTTTGATGCCACAAGATCCCAGCGAATATTACGAGCAAATGCGCCAAATATTAAGAGCACCGAGCAATCAACTAGGCAATATGCATCAGGCAGCAGCGGCCAATGCTATCGGAATCAATGTGCATGCTGAGGGTAGAGAGGATGATACGAGACATGCGCTACAACAGTTAATGGCTTTGCCTTACGACACAATTCAAATTGATACCGATTATGCTGCGTTGATAGCTTATTTAAATGACTTTCCAGATGCTTTTATCAAAATGTCTGCTCAATTTGTTTTAGGATTGGCATCATCACAAGCGGATGGATTTGCACCGCTATCTGCAGACACGGTAATAACCAGTTATGGCCTAAATATTACAGGTAAAGAATTTTTGGCGCGTTGTTGGCACTATATCCAGTATGGCGAGTTTATGGGGGTTACTGATGCAGAAATTTCGGCCAAAGATAGGGAAAATGCTAGAGTTGGTTTAATCCGAAACTTAGCTGATGCTTATGAAGATGACGCCGTCGTTTGTAACCCAGGAAAATTACAACACATTGTCGTTGGTGTATTACAAGGCAGGCTTGAAAATGTTCACATTGACCGAGAAATTTCAATTGATGTGCAAGATACCGCTGTGAATGCTTCTTTAGTGAGAAATACTGTAGCCTCATCACTTCGTTATTTTCTACTACAATATAAAGCAACAGTTGAGTCTCAAGCCGAATTGAAATCACATGTCGATGAGTGGTTACAAGCAGAGCGGGGTTTAAGTGGAGACGCATACCAACAATATCGTGAGGATTTTCAGAACGAACTTGATGAATATTTAAGACTCTCAGATCTACCCGAAGAAACAGTCATAGACGTTGATATCAGCACTCAATCTTTAAAAAGTAATTATACCAATTTGTTAAGCACTTTAGCTCGAAATGTTTCTAATTCTCAAAAAGCACAGGTACTAGGTTCATTAGAAACATTTGTTAACAGCCAGGATGAGGATTGGATGATTGATTCAGCTCACCAAATCAAGTTGTTGACCCTTATTAAGTCCATATGCAGTACTCATCGTAATAATTGGGCACCCGGACATTTTGCTCCGCCTGCAAGCCCTGATGAGGCGTTTTTGACGCTCATAGGTAATATGACAGAAGTGTATGGCATGCGTACAGAGGTAGTGAATGCTTTAGACACGGTTGTATTGCCCTCAGCACAGTTAAACCGAGCTATTTCGACAGTAGACTTTAATGCACTTCTTGACGGTATGCCTGTTGCAGAGCTCTCTTACAATTGTTCTCTCAATTGAAGCAATAAATCCTTGATAGCGTCACGTCTAAACGCTTCTGGAATGGCGTACTAGCTGATTTTACGCTTTTCCGGATGTTTATTTCATGAATTCTTGTCGAAAGACAGTCTCGCCATTAAACTCCAGTACATCAAGCATTTCTTCAGTTAATTTAATAGATCGTGCTGAGCGTGCTTTATTTTCATTCAAGTGTGCCTTGAAAAAAGCAATCATTAATCGCTCCTTAAACTTGGATCTAGGGATACTTTCAATAGCATCGTATTCATCAAATAGTATATCCTCAGGATTTATTTTATTGGATCTTGCTTTATTATTTCGGCTACTGGAGCTTGGAGGAGAATAATTTGTTTCTCGATAAGGGCTTGGTGAAAACATAGAATAATTGACGGGTGATGACATAACGAACCTCTTGCGATGTGATATATAAAGGGGCATTATGTCATATTTATAACATAGTTTCCATATAAATGTGTCGAGATCAAAGACAGTGATTTCAATGTGGAAACTTTAGTCGGAGAGATGCAAATGAAAGATCTAAAGGTCCCCCAATTGAAGCAATAAATCCTTGATAGCATCAATCCGTTTTTCAGGGTTTGGATCGTCTAAACGTAGCTTTAAACGATTCGGACCCTGCATTTGATAGCGAGCACTATGTAATTGAATCAATCGAATGAGTGTCGCGGAATTTAGGTTTGGTTTTTCTGTAAAAGTGATGACGCTTTCTGTTTTTGAAGCACGAATACTGGTAATACCAATGGTCTTGGCGATTAATTTTAACTCCGCTATTCTAAATAAGTATTTGACCGAGGGCGGCGTACAACCAAATCTATCAATGAACTCAACTTGTAATTCTCTTAATTGTGCCGTATCGTCGGCATTGTTGACGCGTTTATATAAAATCAATCGAGTACGTACATCAACAATATAGTTGTCTGGAATAATCGCGGAAAGTTGTAAGTCAATATCAGGGCCATGCCGCATGGGGTTCGTTAAATCTGGAATTTTACCCGTTTTTAAATCATGAACCGCTTTTTCAAGCATTTCCATAAATAACGTGAAGCCAATCGCATGCATATTGCCGCTTTGTTCTTCTCCGAGCAAGTCTCCTGCACCGCGAATTTCAAGGTCATGTGTTGCAAGTGTGAATCCTGCACCTAAATCCTCTAGAGAAACAATCGCCTCCAGTCGTTTTTTTGCATCCGCTGTGAGGAGTTTTTCATGCGGTGTTAAAAGATAAGCATACGCTTGATGATGAGATCGCCCAACACGCCCGCGTAGTTGATGTAATTGTGCAAGGCCAAATTGGTCCGCTCTATCCATAATAATCGTGTTTGCGGTTGGAATATCAATACCTGTTTCAATGATGGTTGTGCATACCAATACATTAAAACGACGATGATAGAAATCCGACATGATACGCTCTAAATCTCGCTCTCGCATCTGCCCATGTGCAAAACGCACTTGCGCTTCAGGCATCAACGCTTGAATTTCCTCAGTTGTTTTTACAATTGTTTTAACATCGTTATGTAAAAGAAAAACTTGTCCACCGCGTAAAATCTCTCGCAAAATTGCCTCGCGTATGAGTGTGGTACTTCGCTCTTGCCAAAATGTTTTTATGGATAGTCTTTTTGCCGGTGGTGTTGCTATTAATGAAATATCGCGAATCCCTGCCATAGCCATATTTAAGGTTCTTGGAATAGGGGTGGCCGTCATGGAAAGTAAGTCGATATGGGCGCGCAACGTATTGATATATTCTTTTTGTTTGACACCAAAACGATGCTCTTCATCGACAATGAGTAAACCTAGGCGTGAAAATTCAATACTCTTTTGAAATAGCTTATGTGTGCCGATCACAATATCAACGCGACCTGATTTTAGCTCAGTAATAATTTGCGTTGTTTCTTTAGCATTTCTAAAGCGTGATAAAAGCTCAATTTTCACTGGAAAATCTGCAAAACGGTCCTTAAATGTCTCGAAATGTTGTGCTGCCAGAAGTGTTGTTGGTACAAGCACACACACTTGCTTATTATTTTGTACGGCAACAAAAGCGGCTCGCATAGCCACCTCTGTTTTTCCAAAGCCAACATCACCACAGATCAAACGATCCATCGGTTTTTTAGAAGCCATGTCATTTAAAATGGTATCAATGGCTTGTATTTGATCCGGTGTTTCTTCAAAAGGAAAAGTCTCTACAAAACGAAGATAGTCTTCTTTTCCACATTCATGAGCAAAGCCTTCACTGGCTGCTCGTGTGGCATACAGTGCGAGCAATTCGACGGCGATATCATGGATTTTTTCACGAGCCGCCTTTTTTTCTTTTTCCCATTGCTCGCTGCCTAAGCGATGAAGTGGGGCATGTTCACTATCGCTTCCCGTATAACGGCTAATACAATGCAGTGAAGTGACCGGCACGTAGACTTTATCGTCTC
>JAHFRX010000118.1 GCA_023266075.1 Legionellaceae bacterium
TTTTAATAAAAGCATATCCTCCTAAAGGCTCTACGTTTTTGTGTGAATCTAAAAAAGCTATCATGTATAAAGCATTCCAATCCCCATCTTTATCAACATACCCTCTTCCAAGACCGCCTCCCCACGCGGCCTCGTTATAGAGGTTCAATCGTTTTTTTGTATAGGTATAACGATTGTGCCACGCATATCCGGAGAGGTATAAATCGGCGTTGCCTTTAGTCCAAGTATCGTGGAGTGTTGTGCAGACGGGTGTAAACCATGCTGGCCATTTTAAGCACGCGTTAGACGCTGTCGCAAATGAAGAAGACGCTAATGTCAGGAGAAAAAAAAGCGCTCGCACAGTTTTCAGCAAACTAAATAATGTAGCTGGTGGTTGTAAGTAATTTTGAGGTTGCATACATGAGTTGTTTAATCAAAAGAGGGAGCTCCTTGCCGCCTGCCGCTATTGCAGCATCTGCATGTGCTGTTTCGTCTGTTTTCATTTGCTGAATAATGGCCTTTGTTTTGTGATCATGCGCTGGAAGTTTATCTAAATGATGATTTAAATGTGTGGTCACTTGACGCTCAGTTTCAGCAACAAATCCAAGGCTTAAGGCGTCATCGATAAAGCCTGCTAGCGCGCCTATAAAAAAAGAGCCCACATACCAGAAAGGATTGAAGAGACTCGGCGTGCTTTCTAATTCCCAGAGTCTTTCTTCACACCATGCTAAATGATCAATTTCTTCAGCTGCAGCTGTTCGCATTTGTGCGCGAACATGTTCAAGCTTGGCTGTAAGTGCCTGTCCTTGATAAAGCGCTTGTGCGCATACTTCTCCTGCATGATTGACACGCATTAACCCCGCGATGTGTTTTTTTTCTGTTGCGGTGAGTGGCGCCTCGTCGATATTGTGAGCAGGATTTTGACGTTGATGAGGTCTTTGTTGCGGTAAAAAAAGCACGCGTAAAAAAGAATCGGCATGTAAAATCAGGTGATCAGTAAAGCTTTGCTCTCGACTCATGATAAAACTCTTAATAAAAATGAATATGTTGCGCGGTCAAAAACCATAGATGGTATAGATTAACAATTTTGAGATATCTTTGGTATAGTGTAAGAAATATCTTTTAAGGTTAAAACGCACATGAATTACAAGGCTCGTCGCCAACAGCTCGCTAATCTGTTACCATCCGGTGCCATCGCCATCATTCCTGGTGCACAGGAGGTCATTCGTAACGGTGATGCGCACTATCGGTTTTGCCAGGACAGTGACTTTTATTATTTAACCGGATTTGAAGAGCCGAGTGCTGTTCTTGTTGTGACCTCAGGAAGACAGAGCGAGAGTATTTTGTTTAATCGCGAGCGAGTTCCCAGTGAAGAGTTATGGACCGGCACGAGATTAGGGCAAGAGGGTGCACGTTCTGTACTGAAGATGGATAAGGCTTATCCGATGGAGGCTTTTTCTGTGATGTTGTCTGAGCTTTTGCTCGAGAAAGAGGCTGTCTATTTTCCGTTAACACGATTTCCGATGTATGAAAAAATACTTTTTGATGCGTGGTGTAAAATTAAAGGACAAGCGAGGCAAGGTAAGAGAGCACCAGAGTCGTTGAAAGATATTGCGCCGTTGATTGGCGAGATGCGTGTTTTTAAAGATAAAGAAGAACTTCTGTTGATGCGGGAGGCGGCACGTATCTCAATCGCAGGACACATGCGGATGATGCGACAGTGTCGCGTGTTGAATATCGAGTATGAATTAGAAGCCGAATTTTTATATGAGGTGATGCGTCAGGGTTGCCGAGGACTGGCGTATGATTCGATTGTGGCCTCTGGTGAAAATGCATGCGTATTGCATTATACCGCGAATAATCAGGCGCTTTTACGCGATCAATTGGTACTGATTGATGCAGGAGGAGAGTATCAACATTACGCCGCAGATATTACAAGGACGATTCCTGCGAGTGGTCGATATATGGGGGAGCAACGTGCCATTTATGAGCTTGTATTGCAGGCACAACGCGCAGGAATTGCGACTATAAAGCCTGGCGTACTCTGGTCTCATATTCAAGAGACGATGGTTGCGGTGTTGACTGAGGGCTTGATTCATTTAAAGATTTTGCAGGGTGCGCGCGATACTTTAATTGAGCAACACGCATATCAACCATTTTATATGCATTCCTCAGGGCATTGGTTAGGGCTTGATGTACATGATGTGGGGGCTTATAAAGATCAAGGAGCATGGAGGACGTTGCAGCCTGGGATGGTGTTGACCGTTGAGCCGGGTCTTTATTTGTCTTCTCGTGCGATATCAAAGGACACGCGCTGGTGTGGGATAGGTGTGCGTATTGAGGATGATATTCTTGTGACAGAAAATGGTTATGAGAATTTAACTGCAGCACTCCCAACGGATGTAAATGAGATAGAGGATGTGATGTGTGATTGAGGATGTAGATGTTTTGGTGATTGGTGGTGGCGTTATTGGTCGTGTGCTGATGCGTGCATTGCCTTCATCCGTGCATGCGTTGTTAGTCGACGATAAGCCTATTCAGGTCACAAAAGAGTCCTTTGATGCAAGAAGTATTGCACTGTCTCAATCCAGTATCCAAGTGTTAAAAATGCTTGATATTTGGCCTTTTTTAGCTCAAAAGCAAACACCAATTCAAGCGATTCATATTTCTGAACAAGGGCGATTTGGCCATGCTCGTTTATTGAGTCAACGCGATCCATTGGGGGCTGTCGTTGAGATGTCTGATTTAAACGCGCAATGTGTGAATGGGCCATTTTCTTCTTTGGCACAAGCAACGCTCGTGCACTATGACCGTGAAACGCGATGTGCGACGATTAAGACTGCGACAAAAGAGCATGTGGTTCGAGCAAATGTTATTGTGGGTGCTGATGGCGCTGATTCTTTTTTGCGCTCATGCTGCCAGTGCCCCTTAATCGAAAAAGATTATCATCAACACGCCTTGGTTGTGAATATTGGTCTTCAACGCGCTCATGCGCATTGGGCGTATGAGCGATTTACAGCACATGGTCCAATAGCGATGTTACCGATGTCAGAGCAGCGTGCTGCTCTGATTTGGGTGAACTCACCTGAGCGGACGTTGATGTTGAATCAACTGTCAGACGAGGCTTTTTTGAAGTCTTTGCAGCAATGTTTTGGATATCGACTAGGTCGTTTTGTAAAAATGGGAAAGCGTAGTGTTTACCCTTTATTCCAAAAAGTAATGCCGAATAAAGTCGTGGATTCGGTGGTGTTTATTGGAAATGCTGCACATACGTTACATCCTATTGCAGGCCAAGGGTTGAACCTGGGATTACGTGATGCAGCAATGCTTGCACAGTGCATTATTCAATGTGGCGCAAATCCAGAAGCATTAATGCATTATCAAAAATCACGTACAGAAGATGAACAGGTGATCGCGACCTCAACAGATATTTTAATTAAATTATTTGGTGCAAAAATACCAGGATTATCTGTTATGCGTGGCTTGGGTTTAATAGCGCTAGATCATAGTACTTTTTTGAAGAGGCTTATTTCACGCTATGCCAGTGGTTATGGTGGTGTTGTACCCGATTTGGTCTGTGGCATTGCGCCACTCGCATAATGAATCATCATTCGTTTTAAGGGTGTGATGCTGTTCAGCATCTCCATGCCGAATCCACGCAACCATTGTATGGGAGATGATGATTGACTGAAGGTTGTTTTAATCAGCTCCATTAAGCCGATAACGGCCCACGTTGCCGATTTTCTTTGACGCTGATAAGCACCTAGAAGAGCGGTATTGTAATGTGTGTGTGTGGTGGCAGCAGTTAAGTGTAGCCATGTACTTAAATCTGCAAGTCCTAAATTGAGTCCGAGTCCTGCAAGCGGATGTATGGTGTGCGCGGCGTCCCCCATCAAAATCCAGCGTTTTCCATGATACTGTTCAGCATGGCGCATATGTAGCTCAAATTGTTGCCGATGACTGACGAGTTGACAGCTTCCCAGCTTTTGCTCGAATGTTGTCGCGAGTGTTTCATTAAACATCTCATCTGGAAGCGTCTGAAGAGATTCAGCGTGTTGATGAGTCACAGACCAAACGATCGAACAATGATGCTTGTCTGATAAAGGCAGAAAAGCAAGTGGCCCTTCTGGCGTGAAGATTTGATAAGCGGTGTTTCGATGCGATTTTTCAGTATGCACGGTTGCAACGATGGCATGATGATGATAAGGCCACTGGGTGAGCGGAATATTAAGTTTTTGTCGAAGTGTGGATTTTGCACCATCCGTGATAAATACAAAACTTGCTTGAAGATGATGTTCAGAACGTTGAGCGTCTCGTGCTTTGAGAATCACATGGTTTTCATGCTCAATGAGAGTTGTCGCCTCCAAAGGGGGGAGATGTGTCAACGTGCATTGTTCGTATAGTGCTTGTTTTAAGAGATGTTCTTCGATGATAAATCCCAGCTCTGACTGACCAATATCTCGACAATCAAATGTGATTTTTACATGATTTTTTTGCTCCCAGACGTACATTTTTTCGTAAGGTGATAATTTTTCTCGAGGTATTTGAGGCCAGGCATTGAGGGAAGATAGTAAGTGTTTAGAAGCGGCATTAATTGCGTAGACGCGTTGTTTCGAGTATGTTTCAAGTGGCGCTTTATCGACAATGGCCACGGAAAATCCGCGTTGACACATCGCTACAGCAGCACTAAGCCCGACAACACCACCACCGACGACTAAAAAATCAACAGAGATCACGATGCGCAGCGGTTAATAAGGTCATGCAATGCTGAGAAAACAGCTTGTTTTCGAACAGTTTGACGATTGCCTGCGAAAAGATAATGTTTTGCTATTGTTTTTTGATTTTCAGAAGCACAAGCTATCCAAACGGTGCCAATTGGCTTTTCACGACTTCCGCCGGTAGGACCTGCGACGCCAGTGATTGCAACACTGATGTTTGCATTACTGACAAGTAAAGCGCCGTTTGCCATGGCAATAGCGGATTCTTCACTGACTGCACCATACGTCAGCAATGTTGCACGAGGTACATTGAGCATGATTTCTTTCGCATGGTTTGAGTAAGTCACAAACCCTCTATCAAACCACACGGAGCTGCCTGGGATATCGGTAATGGCAGCACATAGATTGCCTCCTGTGCATGATTCTGCAACAACTAAGGACCAGGCGCGTGTCTTTAATTGTTGGCCTACGGCTTCTGATAAAGCGTGTATCGATGACAGTGTTTGTTTCATGATGTTGGACAAAGCTCCGTTAAGAAGTTAAGAAACACT
>JAHFRX010000011.1 GCA_023266075.1 Legionellaceae bacterium
GGAATTAAGTCGATATGGATAGGCTACCAACATTTCACCATTGCTGCTCAAATGTATCGCAATATGTCAAAAACATAAGGCTAATTGGAAGCCCCCGGTGATGACCTGCCCGGCACTGCTTAAGGTAAAAGGGCACACCGAGGTAAGCCCTATTCCGCGCTCAATAACCTCAGCATCAGACGCATACGCCAGCGAAGTCACGGTCAAAAGTAGTGTCGTTAATATTGATAATCTTAGGTATTGTTTTATGTTCCTATTCATTGTCGTTCTCCTTCGTGTTTTTATGCATGGCGTGGTTAGTGTTATACTGTTCAGGCCTGTACAAAACAGATGAAAAGATTGATGTCAAAAGTAAGTGTAATCTATTACATATCGCCTATACAACGGTTAATTGGACATAAGATGCGGATTATTTAAAATGATTTAAGTCAAATATGCATGCAGCATATAAGCGCAAATAACATGCCGAACTTGGCTATGTAATGAGTTAGCAGGTTGAATCTGTTTTGAAAATGGAAGATTTTGAATAAAAAAATCAAGATCATCTGTAGTTTCTACGTAGTTTTTACATTTCGCCATCATGGCGGGCATAATATGTGCGCCTTCACGCTTTTTTTGTGTGTAATTTTTTTCAAGAACAAATTTCGATAAATATTTCCTCATTAAGTAACGATTTTGGCCGAGATGATGTTTTAATTCGCACGGGATCCGTAAGGCAAAATCCACGACATCGGGATGTAATAAAGGATAAACATGCGAAAATCCCATAGATTTACCTAAAACAGCGCTATATTCTACCCTCGCACGCACCTCATGACAAAATGATCCTTCTAAAAAATCAACTTGCATTTCTCTGACACTTGTATAATGCTGTGGAAAACGCGGTCTTCTTTCAATAGAAGTTGTTTCTATATAAGATTTAAGAATAGATTTGATATCACCAAATTTACACAAAACTGCATGCAAAACAGAAGATTGATATCGCACTAAATCCAGCAGTGCTTTAAAGTACTTACGATCTGGGTAAATGTCAAAATATTCGCGCCACGCTTGCTTATAACATCTCTTTTGTAATAATTCAAAAAAAAATAGACGTTCACCTGCGTGTACTGAAACACATTGATCACCACCAAAACCGGATAAAATCCTATTGCAACCATAATTTTTGATACTTTGATATACATTATGAGACATAATCGGATAAACATATGGAGTAGCACCAGCGTATATCTGAGCCAAAGTTTGAAATAGCGTATTTAAATCCTGATCTTTTGCATCCACATAATTAACATTTTTCCAGTTAAAATGCTCAATTACACATTCAGCAAAAGAAAAATCACCACCACCTTGGCCAGTTTCTGCAACATGACAAAACAATGGCACATCAATTTGATGTTGATGACAAACTGCTAAGATAGCTGTTGAGTCCAATCCACCACTATATTCTGCTGCTAGTTTATGATGACTTTGAATTTGACTTAAAACCGCTTTATTTAATAATTCACTAAAATGATCTATATAATCTTGCTCATTGGCATAGTAAATGGTAGGACCACCGCGATCAAAAGACCAATATTTTTCTTGATATAACTGTCTATTTTTAATAAATAACCGACTGCCTGCTTCAAGTCTGAAAATACCTTGATAGTGTGTTTCATTGCTATACTTGATCATTAATATTTGATCGTTATGAAAACACTCTTCTAATAATCGATTGATGTTAAGTTCGGGAAACTTGGGTAATTGTTTTATTACATCATGGATAGTTGAACCAAAAACCAAAATTTGATTTTGATAACAATAATAAAATGGCTCCAAACCAAGATAATCTCTGGCCGCTATAATTTCTTGTTTATTCTCATCATATAAAAGCCAAGCAAATGCAGACGATGTATTACAATCTATAGGAAGCATGGACGTCGGTTTTACCGCAGCAGAAAATAATGTTATACCTTTTTCGCTCAATAAATGCCATTTACTAGCATTAACTATTTTTTTAAGTAATATATTATTCATACATTGCATTAGAAACTATAAATTATAATTGATTGTTATCGTAAGCTCTTTTATAAAAATTTACTATATTTAAGTTGTTGTGTGTTCAGCTAATAGTGCTTCGGCGTTTGAGAGTGTTTGAGAGGAGATTTTAAGCCCTCCCAACATGCGTGCAATTTCTTGGACGCGCGTTTTTGGTGTGAGGTGATGTATTGTCGAGAAGGTTTGATTGTCTTCGATGTGTTTTTCAACGCGATATTGCTCATGCGCTGATGCAGCAACTTGGGGTTGATGTGTGACGCAGAAGACTTGTAGCTGCTCACCTAATTTTCGTAAATATTGCCCCACGAGAGCAGCTGTCACACCACCGATTCCGACATCAACTTCATCAAAAATTAATGTGGGTGTCGCTGCTTTTTTTTGTGCTGTGATGAGTCGAATGGCAAGACTAATACGTGATAGCTCACCACCAGAGGCGACTTTAGAAAGTGGCTGTGAGTCTAGTCCTGGATTTGTACAAACATAATATTCTACTTTGTCGAGGCCATCAGCATGCATTTTTTCAAGTGGTGTCAGTTTGATATTGATAAGCCCTTTGGGGATACCCAGTTGGCGAATTGTTTGCGTAATCGCTTCTGCAAGAAGCGGTGCTTGTTGAGCGCGCGCATGGCTTAACTCCGTGGCAGCCTTAAGATACGTGCTTTTTGCCTGAGTGAGCTCCTCTTGGATGCTTTGAAGTCGAATGTTAGCGTGTTCGAGTGTTTGCTGTTCTTTTTCTAGGGTCTCATGATACGAAGCAAGCTCATCAGGCTCAAGCTGATATTTTCGTGCAGTTTGATGCAGCAGACTAAAGCGATGTTCAATGTGCTCGAGTCGCTCAGGATCAAGCTGGATATGACGTGAGAAAGAGATAATTTCAGCGGCCGCCTCTTCACATTGAATCATCGCATTCTGCAAAAGCTCGAACACATTTTGAATATGAGGATTGTCTTTAGGCAAACGCTCTACCGTGTGCCGCATGGTATGTAGTTGTGGTGTGATACCAATATGCTCTTCCTCTCCTAATAAACCAATACGCAGCTCTTCTGCATCACAAAGATAGGCTTGAGCGTGGTGAAGAAGGTGATGCTCTTGTTGTAATTGTGCAAATTCACCAACGTGAATATTCAGTACTTTGAGCTCATCAATTTGATAATTTAAAAGAGTCAAGCGCTCTTGATGGTTTGCTTGTTTGAGCAGTGTTTCTTTTTCCATTTCTAAATCTGTATAGTGCTGATAAGCATATCGAACTTTTGTTAGCAATGCGTCATGATCGCCGTATTCATCGAGTTGTATGCGATGTGTGGTTGGGTGCAACAAGCGTTGATGTTGGTGTTGACCATGGATGTCAACTAAAAGTTCACTTAACTCTTTAACTTTTTGAATCGGAAACGGCTGTCCATTGATGTATGATTTTGAGCGTCCTTCGCTGGTGATAACGCGTCGAAGCCACACGTCGTCGCTATCATTGAGATCATGCGCATATAACCATTGTGCGGGTTCTGAGTGATTGTCAAAGGTAAAACAGGCATGAATTTCGCATTTGTTTGTATTCGGTCGAATGACAGAGGCATCTTTACGATCTCCCATGACCAGCATCAGCGCGTCGATAATGATAGATTTCCCGGCACCGGTTTCGCCAGTGAAAGCAATGAGTCCTGGTGTAAAATCAAGTTCAAGTTTTGATACAATTGCATAGTTTTCGATGTAGAGCGTGCTTAACATAGAAAACCTCGTCTATTTTGATGTCAGTGGTTTTGAACCCCAACCTAGTTTTAAGCGTAACGTGTCATAGTAATGATACTCGTGTGGGTGCAATAAACGCAATGGTATATGGTGTTTATTGATGGTAATGCTCTGACCAGGCTCAATGCGATGTGATTCATGGCCATCACAACTTACTTCAACGGCACTTTCATTACTTTCAGTCATTTTTATCATGATGGTCGTATGCGTATCAACCACTAAAGGCCGAGCACTTAAGCTGTGCGAAAACATCGGGACAATGGCAATCGCATTCAGACGAGGATGCAAAATAGGTCCTCCAGCAGAAAGCGCATAAGCAGTCGAGCCTGTGGGAGTCGCAATGATTAAACCATCTGCTCGATAATGACTGACAAATTGTTCATCAATATAGACATCAAAAGTGATGAGGTGTGTTTCATTGCCACGGTTTAGAACGATGTCGTTTAATGCGGTATTGGCAATTTTCTTTTGTTGATTTAATCGTAAATTTAATAAAAAACGGTTTTCTTCATGATAATGTCCCTCAATGACGGCACCTAGCTCTTTGTCAAGGTGTGTGGGGGAGATGTCCGTGAGAAAGCCAAGTCGGCCGCGGTTGATACCAATCACAGGGACTTTTTTTTGCACGGCCATATTGGCGGCTGAGAGTAAACTCCCATCACCACCAATGACCACAATTAAATCGTCCTTTGTCATGTCCTGGCGAAGAAGTGTCGGGAGATTAACTGTAAAATGAAGTGCAGTATCAATATCTAAGAAAGCCTGCACTTTTTTTTGTGCTAGAAAATCAACGACACGCAGTAATGTTTCGTTCACACCTTGGTTTGCACGATGGTGTCTTGCATAGAGGATGATGCGTTTAAAAGCTGGATTCATTTAAGCATTCTCGTCTGACTGATTGGCCCGTGAGGTTTTTTTGCGCTCCGTTTCTTTTAACTCCTTTTTTCGGAGTCGAATGTTTTGTGGCGTGACTTCGACCAGCTCATCATCATCAATGAACTCAAGTGCTTGCTCAAGTGACAATTTGATGGGCGGTGTTAAGATGATATTTTCATCGGTGCCAGAAGCGCGAACGTTGGTCAGTTGCTTTTCTTTGGTGACATTAACAACGAGATCATTATCACGCGCGTGAATGCCCACAATCATTCCCTCATAGCAAGGTGTTTGTGGATCGATAAATAATCGTCCGCGCTCTTGTAAATTAAACAGTGCAAAACCTCTTGCAGTTCCGACACAATTACTGATTAAGACACCATTGATGCGTTTGCCAATGCGTCCACGCACAGCGGGGCCGTAATGATCGTAAACATGGTAGAGTAAACCGGTGCCAGAGGTTGCGGAAAGGAATTCGGTGTGAAAGCCAATCAATCCTCGTGTAGGGACGACATAATCTAAGCGTACGCGTCCTTTACCATCCGGGACCATGTTTTGTAGCTCGCTACGTCGCTCGCCTAGTTTTTCCATGATGCTGCCTTGATGTTGCTCCTCGATATCTACGGTGAGTCGCTCGTAAGGTTCACACATTTCACCATTTTCTTCACGCAAAATAACTTCGGGTTTAGAAATTGCAAGTTCATAACCCTCACGACGCATCGTCTCAATCAAAATCGATAGATGTAATTCGCCCCGTCCTGACACCCTAAATTTATCTGGATCTTCTGTACCCTCTACACGTAACGCAACATTATGAAGTAATTCTGTATCGAGTCGCTCACGAATTTTTCGGCTGGTGACAAATTTCCCTTCTTGACCTGCGAATGGCGAGTCATTGACTTGAAAGGTCATATTGATGGTGGGTTCATCTACAATTAATGCAGGGAGTGCTTCTACATGGTTAGGATCGCATAACGTATCCGAAATACGAAGATCACTAATACCACTGATAGCAATGATGTCACCTGCACGTGCTTCGTTAATTTCAACACGGTCAAGTCCTTTGAAGCCCAACAGTTGCAAGACTCGCCCTGCACGGACACTGCCATCCTGATCGATAATTTTAACAGCACCTTTCGCTTGAATGTGACCTCGCGTAACACGACCGATTCCGATTGTGCCTACGTAAGTAGAGTAGTCCAGCGAGCTGATTTGCATTTGAAAAGGACCCTCTGAATCTACTTTGGGCGCAGGGACTTTCTCAATGATGGTTTGTAAGAGTGCATCCATTGTAGATGACTCGTCAGACAGTTCAAGTTTTGCATAACCATTCAGTGCTGAGGCGTAGATAATTGGGAAATCGAGTTGCTCGTTTGTTGCCCCTAAATTATCAAATAAATCAAAAACTTGATCGAGCACCCAATCAGGTCTTGCGCCAGGGCGGTCAATTTTATTAACGACGACAATAGGATTGAGGCCTTGTGCAAAAGCTTTTTGTGTAACGAAACGTGTCTGTGGCATAGGACCATCGACTGCATCGACCAAGAGTAAAACGCTATCGACCATCGAGAGGATACGCTCAACTTCACCACCAAAATCTGCGTGTCCTGGTGTATCTACAATATTAATTTGGTAGCCGTGCCAATGTACACTTGTATTCTTAGCGAGAATGGTAATACCACGCTCTTTTTCTAGGGCGTTAGAGTCCATTAAACGCTCTACACGAGGTGCTCGATCATTGAATGTACCGGTTTGCTCTAATAGTTTATCAACAAGTGTTGTTTTACCATGGTCCACGTGCGCAATAATTGCAATATTTCGAATTTGTTCAATCATAAGTCATCATCACTATTAAAATGTGCACATTATACATCAAATTCTTGATAGACTGTTAGCGAGCATTTTATAAAACGTTTGCTACACTTAAAATAAGTCTTTTGATAAGGCACGATGATGGGGCGAATTATTTTGCATCCTACCGATATGTGTCAGTGGCATGCACTTGTGAATGAAGCAGAAGCGGTCACGCAGCTTATTTTAGATGAAGAGCTCGAGAGTTATCTTGTGTTTTTATTGATGCGATTTTCTTCATCTAGTGATTGGGTGGAGTCTTCTATTGCGCTAGATTTTTTAAAATCCATGCAACAAAAACCGATGCATGCTGAGTTGTTGCGGGAAGTCGGTGATAAAAGCCTTTTATTTTCAGGACTTTTTCCAGAAATAGCGGTAAAAAGGAATGTCGGTCTTGATTACTATGTGGAAATGGGAAAAGCGGCTTATTTAACGGCGAGTGAAATCGAAGAAAAAAAAGCGGGTCAGTTATATTATCATCTCAGTCTTAATTTCATCAATTTACAAAATGTTTTACATTCTATTCGTGAACGCGATACACTGCACATCAAATTTTGATTCACTACACATCATTGCCTCAATAAAAAGTGAACTATGCTGTTAAATCCACAACAATTGTCGGCGGTACGCTACCTTGACGGACCGTTGTTAGTGCTCGCTGGTGCAGGCAGTGGTAAAACACGCGTCATTACAGAAAAAATAGCTTATCTTATTCAGCAATGTGGCTATGCAGCCCACTCGATTTATGCGGTTACTTTTACAAATAAAGCGGCACAAGAAATGCAGGCGCGCGCCAAAATCATTTTACCACAACAGGTGAGGCGAGGTTTAAAAGTTTCGACGTTTCATACCTTAGGCCTGACGATTCTTAAAAAACATCCACAAGCGTGTGGAGTGAAGCCTGGATTTAGTATTTTTGATGCGGAAGATACTGCGAGTCTTATTCGTAATCTATTTGATTCGACGCGCATGGTCTCAAAAGAAGAGTTGCGGCAAATACAGACGTATTTTTCGACTTGGAAAAATTCAGATATTAAAGATATAACACAATATATACACGCTAATGATTCTTCTAATGAGGCTGTTATTGAGATGGCCGCATCGCTATATCCACGTTATTTGCAAACGTTGCGCGCTTATAATGCTGTTGATTTTGATGATTTGATAATGCTGCCAGTGGATCTATGCCGTGAATCAGAAACCATTTTAGAGTATTGGCAAAATAAAATACATTATCTTTTAATTGACGAGTATCAAGATGCAAATACCAGTCAATATCGGCTGGTGCAATTATTGATGGCCAGACGTCCGAAATTTACTGTGGTTGGTGATGATGATCAATCTATCTATGCCTGGCGAGGTGCTCGTCCTGAGAATTTGAAGCAATTACAAGAAGATTATCCCTATCTTAAGGTGATTAAATTAGAGCAGAATTATCGTTCTACAGGCCGTATTCTCATGATTGCGAATCAACTGATCTCGAATAATCCGCATGTATTCTCTAAGACGTTGTGGAGCACGATGGGATTGGGGGATTTGGTTCGTGTCATTCGGTGTAAAGATGAGCAAGATGAGGCTGATCAAGTGGTTGCGGATTTGATCAGTATAAAATTGCGGTCTCGCACAAATTTTGGTGATGTTGCTATTTTATATCGAGGTAATCATCAGGCGCGAATGTTTGAGACGGCTTTAAGGCAACAGGGTATTCCTTATCATCTCAGTGGTGGGCAATCGTGGTTTGCACGAACGGAAGTGAAGGATATTTTCGCATATTTACGGTTGTTATGTAACGATACCGACGATCAAGCCTTTTTGAGAGTTATCAATACACCCAAACGCGGTATTGGTGAAACAAGTTTATTTGCGTTGACGGAGTATGCTAAAAGTCGTCAGCTGAGTTTATATGCCTGCTGTGATCATCTTGCGTTACAAATGAGTTTAAGTGAGGCACCGAAGCAAGCTTTGCAGCAGTTTAAGGCTTATATCGCATCTCTTAAAATGCGTTGTGCGGCACAGCCGACGAATACAATTCAATATTTGCAACAAATGATAGAGGAGATAGGCTATGAGGCCTATCTCTACGAACAATGTGATGCACCTATACAAGCACAAAAGCGTATGGAGCAAGTGTTTGAATTATTGATCTGGGCTGAGCAGCTGATGGCAAAGCCTGATATTGAGTCTTTATCCGATGCTGTGAATCGGATGATACTGGTTGATAGACTTGAGACGCAATCCGATGCGGTGGATACATTGCAATTGATGACGCTTCATGCGTCAAAAGGATTAGAGTTTCCACATGTGTATCTTGTTGGATTAGAAGAAGGGTTATTACCTCATCGCGTGAGTATTGAGGAAGAGGCCATCGAAGAGGAGCGTCGATTGGCCTATGTTGGGATCACAAGAGCGCAAAAGAGCCTTTGTTTAACATTTGCTGCAAAGCGCCGTAGTGCAGGGACTGCAGAGGACACGGCGCCAAGTCGATTTTTAGATGAACTGCCGGATGAGCACTTAGCGTGGTTTGGTCAGGAAAGCAAGCGCGATGACGCCGCTTCTAAGCACTTAGCTGTGTCACACTTGTTGGATCTAAAACGTCTTCTGGCCGATGAGTGACATATTTCTTGCCCGGTTTTTCTATCACCGTGCAGTAAGTGGTGTCGAAGAACGAGTGAGCCAGTTGCTTTGTCGGCTTTTGGGAAGGCGGTGATGAGATATTGTCTGTCTTCGCTGGTGTTCGGTAAGGCGTGAAATCGATAGCAGGACAATAAGGACAATTTGGAAGCATTGAGTCATCTTGAAGTTTTGTTGATGGTTTGTTTTTTGAGAAATAGTTCGAAATATTGGAGGTAGAGCTTGTTTTTGATGTATCTTCTACGTGTTTATTCAGAATACTTTTCCAGTGCACTCTATTCTCTTTATTGGCGTTGAATTGACTACTGAAGTAATTCCAAAGGTTTGATAATAGATATAACGGGGCTGCAAGTATATTCAAAAGGCGCGAAGGCAAATCATCGTCATGATGATGATCGGCACCTTCTAAGTGTTCTTCGACGAGAGACTCGGTGTTGTGTTGATGACGTTTAGGCTTAATAAAATAATGTCCATCTTCGAATAACTCACTCACAATGCCTAAAAAAGCGGAAAATATTCGAGATAACCCTGGAACACGATCTGCAGTGACGCCAATGCTGATGAGATGACCTAGAAACAAAACAAGACGTAAAGGCGCGATCGCAGTGACTAAAATGAGACGAAATGGGTTGAGGCGTTGAACAATATTTTCTTGATTCCATTGTTTTTGGATACGGTATTTAAAATCATCCCACTCTGTTTTCCAATTTCTATTCGCTTGAGTTGCTTCATCAATCATTTCCAGTGATTCGCTGGAGTTTTCAAGATTAAATGCAAGGGCTGCGGTACCTGTCACCAGTGGTATGAGTACACCGAACACAGCAGAAGGAATTTTGCTCATCCAGCGAAAAAGTGGCGGTGTGTTTTTTAAGATGGTCCACCACGTTCCTGCAGTACAAACGGTTAGCATAACAGCCAAAGCACCAAGTACGGCACTTGTTGCTATCATGAAAGTATTGCGCCATGTTAAACCATTTTTTTCATAATCTTGGCGAAGCTTCCTGATGCGGCCACGAATCCCATCATGAACTAAAATATTGGTGAGCGTATTATATGTCAACAGACCGTAAGCGATTCCTGAAATAATGGCCATGGGGACAATGAGTAGTGGGGCCGCGATTGGGATTGCGGTGAGGAATGGTATAATAGCTATGATCTCAACCAATAAATAACTGGTGCCAATTCCCATGAAAATAGCGGTGAGTGCGCTAAAATAGCGGATTCCGGTATTGAATTTACTGCTATTCTTAAGGCGATCTTGAAATTCATCTGTGAGCGAAATATGTGATTTTCCAGCGACGGGTTGAGCGAGTCGATAGTGCTGTAAAAATGCCAATAGCGCTCTATCTTCTTTGGAAAGCGTGTGTAGCGCTCTTTTTTTAAGACCGATAATCGCTGCAAATTTTTTTTCAAGTTGTTTTAATTGACGTTGAATCTCTTGTTTTTTAGCACGTTGCGATGGTGTCAGTGCTTGATGCTCAAACGCATGAAGCTGATGCAACATATATTCGTATTCAAGAAAAAAAAGAGGACGATCTGCGTGAGGGTAGTGATGTGGAAAATAATCTTTGAGGAAAGTTTTTGCAAATTCAACCGTCAAAAATTGAGGCGTTAAAAGTTTGTCTAAAGCGCCCTTGATATTTTGAAGATAAATTTCACCCTCGTAAGCGACGGAGAGTGCAAATGCAATCGAAGCGAAAATGATACTCGGCCATAGAACGTACAAGCCGCCAAAACTTAAGAGCCCAATAATAAGACTCGCTCCCAGGGTTAAGAAGATGAGTAAAAGATGATACGGAATTTTTTTAAGATTCATTTTTTTATTCATGAAATTAATGATGGGTTACTGTATAACAAATAGGAATCATTATCAATCACAATGGGATAAAAAAAACCAGGTTTAACCTGGTTTTAATTGTTCTATAGCGCGCGCAGTATCATCATTGCATACTAAGATGATGATTAGGGGCGTCGACGGCCGTCGCTGGCTCTACGTTTGCTTTTAGGAGTGAGTATTGACGTAACAGTTCACTTTTAACAATACGCTTAACGAGATCTTCCATATTCTTTGGCTTTCTATCGTGACGCGCTGGCGCTTTTAGACTGTTCTCTTTAGACGCTTGGTTTTCTTTTCTTAAATGCTTTAGCCGTCCAAAACGTTCTTTTGCACGATCGATTTTCTCTTGTTGGGGATGCTTTCCTATTTTAGCCGCTTCCTTACGTTCAAGATGTTGAGCGTGTTTCTTATCGTTTGCAGCGTCATTTTGCATTTGTTGTGTCAACTCTCTTTTAAAGCGAGGAAACTCACCATGAATGGCGTCAAGCTCAATGGCCAATGCAGTTTGGGGCGTAGGAACATAAGGTTTATATCCTGTTTTTTTCGCCAGTGTATTCTCTTTGCTCATTAGCCAAGTATAAAGCGTATCAAAAATGTTTAATATGGCGCGAATGCTGTTGAAGGAAAAATCATGAACAGCTTCAAGAAACGTTTGAGGCTTTTTCAATTCAGCGGTATTTGCTGTGAGAATTTTCTTACAGTTTATCGCATATTCGATAACGCTGATTTCAGCAGTTCGCATTCTTTTTTCTTGTTTTTCAAACTCTGAAGCAATATTTTTAATCAACTCTTGTGCGTAGACGCTGCTCTCTTTTGTGCATTCATTTAAGCGAACGATAATATTACTTGTTGTGTTCAGTGCATAAGCAAAAGGCGTCATTCCAATCGTCGATTGCTCAGATGCGGCATGTAACATAGACAATACTTTCTCTTGTTCAGATTTGTCTTCAGGGAATGATCCGGTATAAGCTTGAGCACGTTTGCGACGATTTTCGGCTTCATGACGAACTTTGGCAGCTGCTTCATTCGCTTCTCGTACTCTGAGTGGTACTGAGCTTGCTTGCGTGTTCACCAGCATCGCTTTTTGAGAGGCTATTAATGATTGCTTGATTTCTGATGTCAAGACAAATGGTTGGCCATTTTTCAAATGCTGATTTTTTATTAACCATAAATCGCGCTCAAAACGCTCAATATCAATGCTGTCTTTTTTTAGTTCTTGAATGACTTTTGGTGATAGCTTAGTCTTGTAGTATGAATCACTCTTATGAGTTTTAGTCGTAGGCATACAATGCTCCTTTAAGGCTGGAATTATCATTTTTTTATCAGTGATGATATTTTTTATACTATAATTTATAAAGCCAGGCAATTGTACGTGATAAATGGTTTTTGTTCAAGCAATATTGTATTAATTTAACCACGTTGTGGGGGATAAAAAAACCAGGCAGATGCCTGGTTTTTGAAAGATGGTGATGACTTATTTTCCTGATTTGTGATGTACCGTTGGCTTTGGTTCTTCGAACTCGTTGAGATCCTTAAGTTCTCGAACAAAGTCTTTTGCAGCTTTTCCAAGCATTGAGTCAGGTTTTTTGAACATACCAGAACTGGTACCAAACACATAATTGACCATTTTCTCTAGTAGGCGAAACATTGCCCGAAGTGCATTAACAATGTGCGCACAGAGACCTGTAGGTTGTTGATGATACATGTTACGATGTTTTGTTTTATGTTCATCAACTGTGGCCATACAGCCTTGTTTATATTTTTTGAGGTCACCATCTTTCAAGAATGTCTTAGACATTTGGCATATTACCTCAATGAAAGGTTTGACCTGCTTATCACTTTTGTGTTGATGTAAAGCGGTCATGAGGTCTCTTACAACTCTTCTGACACTTTCTTTCGTTTCTAAGTGATGTTTTGTTTGAGGTTTTGACTTTTCAGCTCGTTTAATGTCATGAGTTTTAAGTTCTGCCTCCCATTTTACTAACATCGTTGCCATTTTAGTTTGAAGTCTATACATTTCACCAGGAACGTTGTCAATTTTTTTTCCTTTGGTAGCGGCAACGAGGTTTTTCAACTCTTTTTTTAGCATGGTTGTGGATTTTAAAACCTCACCTTTGCCATGAAGTGATGTGGCCTCTATCATCGTTTTTGTTGCGTGGTCGAACGCATGTTTTTCAGCTTGATTCATCTTTGGCATGATTTTCTCCGTATGATTATGAACTTTCAATTTGAGTATAGACGAAGATTTTAATTTTGCATGACCATTGTAAAAACTGATGTATTTACATGCTGTTTGTGTGTTAACAGTCACTATTTCATCTACACTGAACAGTAGTGATGGTGTGCAGACAGCTAAGGAGAAGGAGATGTGTCGTTTAGCAGCGTATCTTGGTCAAACGAGTGTTTTATTAGAAGATGTCTTGGTAAAACCAGCGAATTCGTTGGTTTCACAAAGCTTGAGCGCACGAGAAACAGACGTGATGACGAATGGAGATGGGTTTGGCGTGGGGTGGTATGCGCCTGAAATTAGCTCAGAGCCTGCGTTATTTACCTCGACAACGCCGGCATGGAGCGATAGAAACTTATCACATTTAACTTCAAAAATTAAAGCCTCTTCTTTTTTTGCGCATGTGCGTGCGGCAAGTGAAGGTGGTGTGACACAATATAACTGCCATCCGTTTACGTTTCAGGAGTGGATGTTTATGCATAACGGGTGTATCAGTAATTTTATGCGTATTAAACGCCATTTGCGTCGATTGTTGGACGATGATGTATATAATTGGATTAAGGGCGATACCGATTCTGAACATTTTTTTGCGCTATCCATGCAGATTGCGAAAGGACGAGATTTAAGTCGTATTGAGAATCTAGCTGATATTTTAGAAGATACCCTCCAAGAAGTATTGCTTCTGACAAAAACGTTTAATGCACAAGGCGTGTCTTATTTTAATGTATGTTTAACGGATGGACGCCGTCTTTTGGCCAGTCGTTATTGCAGCGATCCTGATATGAAATCACTGACCATGCATTATTGCATCGGGAGTACGTTGATTTCGCCGGTGATGAATAGCGATAAACCACAACCGATTATGGCAAAAAATGGCGATAAAAAATGTATTTTAGTGTCGTCAGAAAAATTGAGTAGTGTCAGTGAGGAGTGGCATATGCTGCCGACGAATCACCTTTTGTTAGTGGATGAGCATATCAATGTGAGTGTTCGAAAGTTACGGCAGTTTTGTTAGCAAATCTTTTAAAATAACATTTTGAACGATCATTTCCTCCGAATACATGGTTGATTTGATGGGGTGATTGGTAATCAAGATAGTATGGATTTGTTTTGTCGTTTTTGTTTTGTGTATGAAGCACGCTATTTTGGTTTGTAGCCGTTTAGCCTCTTCTTTAGTGAGCTGATAAGGGTGTTGTGTGTGTTTTATTTCACAAATGGTGATGACATCATCATGCCTATCAAATAATAAATCGATTTGAGCACCATGTTCAGGTGAGCCTTTTTTGGGGATGTATTGCCAACTTCCAATGAATGCGCTCGCGTGAATGCCTAGCTTTCGTTTGATGATGTCAATATGCTTAAAACATAAAGCCTCAAATGCATACCCTGCCCAGCTCTTAAACGTAGGCATTTGACAAATTTCAAGCCAATAATCACTGACGTTTTTAATACGCTTTAATGTCGCAAGATGAGGCTTTATCCACGTTAAGTAAAATAACGTAAATTCATCGCAAATTCGGAAGTATCCATTTCTTTCTTTATAGCCATAAGGCGTAAACCGCTCGATAAATCCGGATGCCTCAAGTTCTCGTAAACGTTTGGTGAGTGTGCCACCGTCAGAAGATAATTTACTTTTTTCAATCAGTTCTATTTTACTCATCCCTTTGCGCTTTGTGGCGAGTAAGCGAATAATTTCCTCATGATATTCAGCATGCGCGAATAACGATGTATACAGTTGTTGAAACTCATAAAGTAATTGCCCTTTGCTATGAAAGCACAAATGGTTAATATTTTGTGGAATGGATAGTTTCTTATCAATGAAATCAAGATAATAAGGAACTCCTCCTAAAATCATGTACAGTTCGGCAATTTGCACTTCTGTAAATTTACATTTTTTCGCCATTAAAAATTGTTTGGTTTCGTTTAAATCAAAAGGCTCTAATAACATTTTTACGGTTACGCGATTATATAAACCACCGCGATGATGGATAATATTTTCAATCATCCAGGAAGCTGCAGAACCACAGACAATCAATTTTATATTAGAATGAGTAGACCAATATTTATTCCAGTAATACGTCAGTTGAGCGAGGAATCCTGATCGTTGAGAGGCGAGCCACGGCAACTCATCAAAAAATAGCACGAGTTTACTGGCGTTGTGTTGCTCAAGGTGTTGATGGAGCAATTCAAAAGTTTCTGCCCATGTTGCAGGTTCTTTTAATCGAATACGCGTTTGGTAAAATGTTTCTTCGATGGCTCGCACAAATTGATAAATTTGCTCACTGACGCGCGCATGTTGTGCGCCTAACGCATAAAAGAAGAAGCAATCTTTTTTGGAAAAAAATTCTCTGATTAAGAACGTTTTTCCTACACGTCGTCGGCCGTATACGGCGAGAAACTCGGCTTTATTGGAAGAAAATATTGTATCAAGTTGCTGTATCTCAAGTTCTCGCCCAATAATCATGTCGTTTTGCTCTTTAAAGTTACCGCTGAGTTTAATTGTAACAAACTCAGCGGTAACTTTAAAGATAAAAAAAGTTACCGCTGAGTTTAATTGTAACAAACTCAGCGGTAACTTTTCAGGTCTTTTTTAGAGGAGCGGATAGGCCGCGTTTCTTATTGTGTTGCCTGCATAGTTTCAATATATTGCATCAATGCATAGCATAACTCATCGGTTCCTGTTTTACTGAGCGCGCTGATGGCGAATACTTTGTCTTGCCAATTTAAAGCGGAGACAATTTGATGAATAGCTGCTTCGCGTGTGGCGTCATCTGGAAAGTGATCAATTTTATTGAGCACAAGCCAGCGGGGTTTTTGGAGTAATTCCGGGTCATAAAGTTCTAATTCATTTAAGATTGTTTTAGCGTGGAGGACCGGGTCGCTACCGTCAAAAGGTGCAATATCGATGACGTGTAGAAGAATTGACGTGCGCGATAAATGTCTTAAAAACTGATGCCCTAATCCTGCACCTGTTGAGGCGCCCTCAATGAGGCCAGGGATGTCTGCGACAACGAAGCTTTTATAAGGTCCCACGCGAACGACACCCAAATTGGGGTGTAATGTGGTGAAGGGATAGTCGGCCACTTTTGGTTTTGCACTAGAGACGGCACGAATCAACGTTGATTTTCCTGCATTAGGTAAGCCTAATAAGCCAACATCAGCAAGGACGCGCAGTTCGAGTTTGAGTAAACGTTTGTCACCGAGCGAGCCTTGTGTGGTTTGGCGAGGTGCGCGATTGACACTGCTTTTAAAGCGCGTGTTGCCAAGGCCATGAAATCCACCTTGTGCAATCAAGAGGCGCTGCCCATGCGCTTTAATGTCACCTATTTTTTCTTCGGTGTCGATATCGAGAATCAAGGTTCCAACGGGGACTTTCAAGACGAGATCGTCTCCAGCTTTTCCGGTGCAGTTGCTCCCCATCCCTTGCCGGCCATTTTCAGCTTTGAAATTGCGTTGAAAACGAAAATCAGCAAGTGTCGTTAGTCCGCTCGTTCCTTCAAGATAAATTGAACCACCATCACCGCCGTCTCCGCCATCGGGACCGCCTTTTGGAATAAATTTTTCACGGCGAAAGCTGAGGCAGCCATGCCCACCATGACCAGCCTCAACTTTTATCGTAGCTTCATCAATAAATTTCATGAGTAATGGAGGGTTTAAGCCTCTACTTCAATAAACTCAACGGGATCAATCATGACATACTTGCGATTTTTGATACCTTTTGTAATGAATTTTACAAGACCTGTGACGCGTGCGTATAGCGTATGATCACGGCCAAGACCTACACCTTCACCCGCGTGAAAGCGTGTACCGCGTTGACGGACTATAATCTCACCAGCATTCACCAATTCACCGCCGAAACGTTTGACACCAAGATACTTTGGTTTCGAGTCGCGACCGTTACGGGTACTACCACCTGCTTTTTTCGTTGCCATTTTTTATCCTCTCACTTACTTATCGCGATAATCTTCACTTGTGTGTAGTTTTGTCGATGTCCCATGCGCTTCATGTGATGCTTACGGCGTCGGAACTTAATGATGTTAATTTTCTTGTGGCGCCCGTGTTCGACTACGTCGGCTTGAACCACTGCTTTTTTTACTAAAGGCGTGCCACATGTTGTCTGACTACCATCGACAATCATTAAGACTTCTGAGAAATCAATAGTACTGCCTACATCAGCAGATAGCTGCTCCACTTTGAGCATATCGCCCACTTGAACACGGTATTGTTTACCGCCGGTTTTAATGACTGCATACATCATTGATTCTCCAAACTTGCTTCTGTTGTAATCTATCAAAGTGCCACATTCTATAAAAGTTCTGGAATGACTTCAAGTTGATTTTAAAATATTGTATACTTCGCGCGGCCGAGTTACATCCTCGTAAGCCATTTTTAACCGGTTTAAACTGGTCGCAAGATTAAACCACTCATTACGGAGACACATTATGTCCATTTGTTTAGAAGCCCAAACAAGAGCTGACGTTGGGAAGGGTGCGAGCCGCCGCCTTCGTCGTCTTGAAGGTAAAGTTCCTGCGGTATTATACGGTGGGGAAAAAGGAGCAACATCCATTCTTTTAGCACACAATGCAGTGATTAAAGCATTAGAGCACGAAAGTATTTATTCAAGCGTGCTTGATTTAGTGATAGATGGTGCTAAAAAAGCTGAGCGGGTGATTTTGAAAGCGCTGCAACGCCATCCTTACAAACCATACATCATGCACATGGATTTACAGCGTGTATCTGCAACAGACGTGTTAGTGAAAATGATTCCTATTCATTTTATCAATGAAGATAACGCGCCGGGTCTTACAGAGGGTGGTGTCATTAACCATACCATGACACAAGTTGAAGTGAAGTGTGAGGTTCGTCATTTACCGGAGTTTA
>JAHFRX010000119.1 GCA_023266075.1 Legionellaceae bacterium
ACCATGGGCATATACCCTCATTCCGCTCCCTTATCTCATGTGGCGTTTCTCGCCACCTTTGGTACATCATCAAGAAGCGCTCTTCGTCCCTTTTTTTGATAGCTTAAAAAAAATCGACCACACCACAACCCATGCAAAACGTGTTCCAATATGGCTTTGGATCACTTGGATCTTACTTGTCATTGCACTCTCAGGACCGCGTCTCGTCGGCGAGCCCATGTCGCTCACTCGAGAAGGACGCCACATTATGCTAGCACTTGATATTTCAGGAAGTATGGCGCTGGATGACATGATTGTTCAAAATCAACGCTATCAACGTTTGACTGTCGTTGAACATGCCGCAAAATCTTTTGTAAAACAACGCCCAGACGATAAAATGGGCTTAATTCTTTTTGGTTCAAAAGCTTACTTGCTCACGCCATTAACGTATGACAAAAAACATATTTTATCGAGACTTGAGGATGCCTCCGTGGGACTTGCAGGACCTGCAACTGCTATCGGTGACGCTATTGGTCTTAGTATCAGACACCTCAAACAAACACCACATGAAGGACGTGTTTTAATTCTTCTGACTGATGGTGTCAATAATGCAGGAACACTCTCGCCACTGAAAGCCGCTGAGCTTGCACAACACGAAAAAATTAAAATTTACACCATCGGTTTAGGCGGAGAACAAAATCAGTTTGCACCATTTGCACTCATGCGGCCGCAAACGGATTTAGACGAAAAAACACTTAAGAAAATTGCACAACTCACACAGGGAAAATATTTTCGCGCAACCGATCTTGACTCGTTACAACATATCTATGCATTGATTAATGATATTGAAACGGTCAAACAAAATGAAGCACAAATTCGTCCACAGCAAGAATACTATCCATGGCCTTTAGGGGCAGCCCTTATTTTATTTTTTTTAGGATTGTTACATGAAACAGGCACGTTAACGTTCGCGAGGTTTCAACGCAAATGATTTCTTTCCACCTTCTAAGACCCTATTGGCTATTGAGCTTTTTGTTACTCCTACCCATTGTATGGTACTGGCTGACAAGACCCACTACATTAAAGACCTGGCAACACATTTGCGATCCACATTTACTGCCTTATCTCATCAAAACACCGCTACAAAAAAGCCAACATCTTAGGTCTTATCCTGTCATCAGTCTATCATTCATTATTTTCAGTTTGTCCGGCCCTGCATTTGTTCAACTCCCCACACCCATCTTCAAATCACAACGAGCCCATGTGATTGTTTCTGATTTTTCAAACACCATGCTCGGTGAAGACATTGCACCCAATCGCCTGCAACGCGCAAAATTTAAGTTACACGATTTATTTCAACAAGAAAAACACACAGGCCAGTTTGGACTCATCGTTTACTCCGGTGAAGCATTTGTTGCAGCACCGCTCACCGATGACACACACACCATCGACACATTGTTAGACGCTTTAACGCCCGAGATCATGCCTGTCAGCGGAAATCGCCTTGAAAGTGGCTTACTTGAAGCCCAAAAAAGCATTCAACAAGCCGGCTTCTCGGAAGGCAGCATTTTAGTTATCACGGCCGAAACGCCAACGCCTGCCGCTATCGAAACCGCAGCTCAACTTGCAAAAAAGAACATCACAACCTCTATTTTACCCCTCCTACCCCCTCGTAAACTGAATGAGGCTTTTAGCGATTTTTCTACCCATGGCCATGGAAAAATTTACCCATTTAGCGAAACATCAGAAGATATCTTGTCCTGGGAAGCTGACTCGCGTACCACGTCATATCAAGCCATTGATGACGATAAATTTTCGCGTTGGCGAGATGATGGTCGTTGGTTTTTAATCCCTGCTTTTTTCTTTATCTTATTGCTTTGTAGAAAAAATTATTTTACTCAGGAGGGCATATGAAACCCTCTATCTTCACCATATTACTATTTTTCTTCTCATTTAAAACTTTCGCATGGCACTGGGAGGACTTATGGTTAACACGCGACCAACAAGGCGCACGTTATCTCAAACAGCAAGCATATAAAGAAGCGCAACACACTTTTAAGCAACCCGATTGGCAAGCCGCAGCCGCATATCGTGCAAAAGATTTTGAGGCAGCAAGCACCACCTTTGGTCAACTCAACACAGCCGATGGCTATTACAATCAAGGAAATGCAAAAGCTCAGCTTGAGCAATACCTTGAGGCACTCCAAGCGTATCAAAAAAGCTTAGCAATACGTCCAAACGATGCAGACACACTTCACAATAAAAAAATTGTAGAGGAACTCCTCAAGCAACAACAAAACAATGATAAAACGCCCCAAGACCAACCGCCTCAACAAGACAATGATAAAACGCCCCAGGACCAACCGTCTCAACAAGACAATGATAAAACGCCACAAGACCAACCGTCTCAACAAGACAATGATAAAACGCCCCAAGACCAACCGTCTCAACAAGACAATGATAAAACAAAAGAGCAATCTCTCGAAAACCAACAGCACGCGCCTTCCAATTCAAACGCTGAAGATTATCAATCCACTGAACAATGGCTCAACATGATTCCTGACGATCCCGGTGGACTCTTGAGACAAAAGTTTCTACGTGATCATCGGCGTCGGGCAAATGGAGCAGCGCCATGAAAAAGTTTTTATTCGTATGTCTACTATGCACAGTATCACTCGTATTTGCTAACATTACGGCCACCATTGATCCCAATCCAGTGAATTTAGGTGACTCTTTTCAATTGACGTTAACCATCGATGGCATTAGCACACATCAAACGCCGGATTTACTACCACTACAACGTGATTTTGAAATTAATTCCACAGAGCATCGTGTTTCAACAACGATCCTCAATGGTCACATGGAAACTGTTAATCAATGGGGCGTCCTACTTACACCAAAACGCGCAGGCAAACTCAATATCCCATCGATACACATTGGTCAAGAACACAGTAATGTATTAACAATTGACGTCGCTTCTCAAGGTATCGTGACCTCACGTACATCTCCCAAACGTACTCATGTGAGTATTCCAACAGATAAACGATTACAAATTCAAACGAAAACTAATGTTAAAACGCCTTATGTTAACCAGGAAATTCTTCTCACTGTAAAATTAATTCATCAAGATCAGCTGCTCGATGCGAATTATCAACCACCAACACTTGAGGATGCGTTGATCTTACCACTCGGTGACAGTGAGCAATATCAACGCGTTGAAAAAAATCAGATTTTTACAGTGGAAGAGCAGCGTTACGCTCTATTTCCGCAAAAACCAGGCACACAAGTTATCACTGGTGCACATGTTCAAGCGTTGATTTACAGTGGTATGCCACAACGTGCTCAGGCTAAAGGAAAACCGACCCTTCTTAACATCAAACCCATTCCGAAAACGATTCAGGCTAAACAATGGTTACCAGCGAAAGCCATCTCTCTCACAGAAGAATATAACTCAGAGGACAATACGCTCAATGTCGGTACAACGTTAATACGAACGATCAAGATTGAAGCTCGTGCACTGCCTTCAGAATTACTCCCCACATTAAAAGCTGAGCCCAGCGATCATTTTGGTGTCTATCCTGAAAAACCCATCACTAAAAACAGCATTCATAAACAAGACGTTGCAGGTATTAAAACATTGCGTATTACATATCTTTTAAATCAACCGGGCACCATCACTATTCCAAGCTACTCACTCACTTGGTTTAACACGGTAACAGATAAAGAAGACGTGAGCACACTACCCGAAAGAACCATTAACATTATCGGTCAAAAAGAAATAAAACAAACACCGAGAACACATACAACACCTACACCGGAAATCAAAACTCAACCGAAAACGCCAATTGACAAAACACCATGGATTATCGCATTTAGTTTAGGTGTGGTCTGGATCTTCACCATGGGTGCCTTTTTATATTACAAAAAACATCCTCGTATCAAGAAGCAAAAACAATCCTCTTTAGAAGAACTCCATCAGGCCTGCCAGAATCACCAACCGATGGCTGCACGCATAGCATTAATTGCCTGGGCACAATCGATCTCGCCAAAAATCAACATGCTCAACTTAGATGACGTCAAGAAACATGTTGAAGATAAAGCCTTCAAACAAGCCATCTCAAACCTTTCTGAAATCCTATATTGTAAAAATACACACACACGCTGGAATGGTGATACACTCTGGTCTTGTGTGAAAAATTATCATCGAAAACCCCAAAAACAGCGCAAAGACACTTCACTTCCAACAATCAATCCTAAATCTTAAGAGCCCACTATGAATAATCTCATGATACTTCGCGCATTATCTTATCTTCACATCAGTTTGATTGTGTTGAGCAACATTTTGGTACAATACCCTTTTAAACTTCTGGGATTACATACCACATGGGGTGCATTTTCTTACCCACTGATCTTTATCACAACAGATTTGACCACACGTCTATTGGGTGCAAAATCTGCACGATGGGTCATTTTCAAAAGCATGCTCCCTGGATTGCTCGTTTCTTTTTTATTGGCATCGTTATTCAACCAAGACACCTATAGATTAGGAATTTTCTACGAATTGCCCATCCGCGTCGCACTCGCTTGTTTCTCCGCTTATGTTATCGGTCAATTACTTGACATCGTCGTTTTTCAACGCGTGCGACAAAATGCGTCTTGGTGGCTTGCACCTACACTTGCAACCACATTAGGAAATATCATTGATACGTTTATTTTTTTTACACTTGCCTTTTATCAATGTCATCATCCTTTTCTTAGCCAACATTGGTTTGAAATTGCTTGGGTCGATTTTGGTATAAAAACCATTAGTCTATTGGCTTTCATTCCACTTTACGGTGTAATATTAAGCTCTTGCTTACGCCATCGATTGTCTTTATCCCGTTGATTGGTTTACTCTTCAGGAGTCCTCATGAGCGTTACTACCGAACGTCAACCGCTAACTACTTTTACTGAAAAAGCGTATTTAGATTATTCAATGTACGTCATTTTAGACCGTGCATTACCACATCTTGCCGATGGCTTTAAACCGGTTCAAAGACGTATTGTCTATGCCATGTCAGAGCTCGGCTTAAAAGCCACCGCCAAACATAAAAAATCAGCACGAACGGTGGGGGATGTCTTAGGTAAGTTTCACCCGCACGGCGACTCAGCTTGCTATGAAGCGATGGTCCTGATGGCGCAGCCTTTTTCATATCGT
>JAHFRX010000120.1 GCA_023266075.1 Legionellaceae bacterium
ATAATAATAGCTATTGCGTTTAAGGGTTAAAAATTCTCTGATGATGTTATATTGTCGATTGTTGTCTGTCTCTGTATTTGAAAAATCAACTTGACGTAATCGTTGTTGCAGTAAGCCTGGCAGTAATTGGAATGAATACCCTGCCGTAGCAAGTTTCAGTGCTTGAATCGCAGGAGAAAAAATAGTCGTGTTTTTCGAACTAGGTTGATTTTCTTATCATTTTAAGTCCCGATACTCAGTATTTGTCAACATATTCTTTCGTGTTGAACTGTGATCACCTCTTGCGCGGTGATCACAGTTGACGAGACAGCTGCCTAATCATTTTCCGATACGTTAGGATTTTTGGCACGTGGTGCGGTATGTGCTTGCTTTTTACGAACCTGGTGATTTGATGAAGCAGCAGAAGGTGTGCGTGGTGAATTTCGACGTTTTCGTGGATGACGCTTCTCTGTGGCATGCGATTTATGATCAGATGTTGCTACAGTGAGCGTGTGTACGGTGACGTCAGATGGTTCATGTTGGGTGTCTTGCCCAAGCAAATGATGCCAAATACGTTGAATAATATTTTGTTTATGAGAGCGTTTTGCGTGGCTAGAAAAGTGTTTCACTACGGGCTCATCGACGGATTGATGCGTTTCTGTGCCTTGAACGATATTCAGCTCGGGCTGTTGTACTAACATATAACTCGGTTTTTTGTTTTTTGTGGTTTGCTCTTCTTTAATGGGATGAATCAAATATTGCGGAGCATGCATATATGGGTTTGAAATAATCATGACTTTCACACGATGACGCTTCTCAATATTCATGAGGAATGTGGCCATTTCAACGGGGAGTTGTACTTGAATTTCTAAAACTTTTTCTTTAAGTGCTTCCTCTTCAATCAGTCGAATAATGGACAGTCCAGAAGACTGGATATTTCTCACTACCCCACGTCCTTCGCAACGAGGGCATATCTCTTGTGCTGACTCACCTAAGGATAAGCGCAGACGTTGTCTGGACATTTCTAAAAGTCCAAAACGTGAGATTCGACCAATTTGAATGCGTGCACGATCAGCTTTAAGTGCCTCTTTCAGGCGATTCTCAACATCCCGCTGATTTTTGCTTGAGCTCATGTCGATGAAGTCGATGACGACTAATCCACCGAGATCTCTTAAGCGAAGTTGTCTTGCGATTTCATCAGCGGCTTCAAGGTTAGTGCTCAGTGCCGTTGTTTCGATATCTGTGCCGCTTGTTGCTTTCGCAGAGTTAATATCAATAGATACAAGTGCTTCTGTTCTATCAATGACCAACGCACCACCGGAAGGCAAAGGTACTTGACGCTGATAGGCGGTTTCAATTTGGCTTTCGACTTGATAAAAATTAAAGAGCGGCACCATGCTATTATACAACTTTAGATGGGGGAGAAACTCTGGTTTTACCTGTTCGATATACTGCTTTGCTTTGACATAAGAGACGTGATCATCAATGACAATTTCATGAATGGATTTACGTAAATTATCGCGAATGGAGCGGATGATGACATCGCCTTCTTGGTGGATTAAGCAGGGTGACATTTGTGTTTGATATGCTTGTTGAACAGCTTCCCATTGTTTACGTAGCATGTCTAAGTCATCTTGTAACTCGTCTTGATTTTTACCGACACCCGCGGTGCGGATAATGACACCCATGTCATCTGTTAAGTGGAGCGCATTGAGCGTTTCTTTAAGTTCGTCGCGATCATCGCCTTCAATTCGTCTTGAAATGCCGCCAGAACGTGGGCTATTAGGCATTAGTACGAGATAACAGCCTGCAAGTGTGATATATGTGGTTAGGGCAGCCCCCTTGGTGCCGCGCTCTTCTTTTTCGACTTGTATTAATAACGTTTGGCCTTCACGAATAAGAGACGTGATGGAAGGTTTCTCGTTATCTGAAACCGGTTTGCAAAAGTATTCTGGCGCAATTTCTTTGAGTGGGAGAAACCCTTGACGCTTTGATCCATATTCTACGAAGACTGCGTCCAAGCTGGGCTCACGCCGTGTCACTGTGGCTTTATAAATGTTTCCTTTTTTCTTACTTTCAGATGGACACTCAATGTCCAAATCATACAGATAGCCATTTTTTACCAAGGCGACACGAATTTCTTCAGTCTGCGTCGCATTAATTAACATTTTTTCCATGGTTGCCTCTTAAATAAGGCGCTTAATTCAAAAGAGATCGCTTCAGATAAAGGTCAAATTCCCATAGGTTAGAGATAAGTATTCGAAGAAACGAAGCCAGGTAATTTCGCTGATTTTTATAGATTTGAGATGAAAAAAATAGCTGTGAAATTACAGCGTACACGATGTTGTTAACAAACGATTGAGGATGAAAAGCACGAGTCACAAGTAGGAATGTCACTCGTTGTCGTATAAACCTCAGATTGATGTGTACCAGTGTTGTTTTCAATTTGACTCTAACGTTGGGTTACCTTTTCTTTAGGATGTGTTTACAATTGGTTTTTGATTTGCATTGCCAAATGCGAATACACCGCACACTGATTTGAATAAAGCGCGTATTGTTTTTACGATTTGCTCAAATTACATTATAATTCGTTCGCGGGACTTCCCGCATGGGGGTATAATATCAAAAAAAACGAGTGTCGCAAACAGGTTATTCAATGAGACAAGCAGTTTGTTATCAAATAATTTCAACTGAGGAAGACGGTCAACGTCTTGATAATTATTTGATTAGGGTACTAAAAGGTGTACCGAAAAGCCATATTTACCGCATTATTCGTGGCGGTGAAGTGCGCGTCAATAAAAAACGGGCTAAGCCGAATCATAGACTTTTAGCGGGTGATAGTGTGAGAATTCCGCCCATTAAAACAAGCGATGCTAAAGCAGTTGTCGTGGGACCGAATTTAGAACGCCATTTAAGCCGGCAAATTTTATATGAGGATGATGGTTTTTTAGTGTTAAATAAACCAGCAGGTATTGCCGTACATGGCGGTAGTGGATTAAGTTTAGGTGTGATTGAAGCATTACGTCAGATGAGGCCTGATGCGCCTTATTTAGAGTTAGTGCATCGTTTAGACAAAGAAACATCGGGTTGCTTATTGATTGCAAAAAAAAGGTCTGTGCTTCGTGCAATCCAAGCATTATTGGTTGCGCGACAAGTGACAAAAGTCTATTGGATGCTACTTCAAGGCACATGGGAAGGCCGTACTTTTTGTCCTGTAGAGATGCCACTACAGAAAAACACCTTGCAATCCGGTGAGCGAATGGTATGTGTTCACCCAGAAGGAAAGCCTGCATATACTGAATTTCGTTTACTTGAAAATTTTAAAACGTATTGTTTTGTTGAAGCGCAACCGAAAACAGGGCGGACACATCAGATACGTGTACATGCAGCAGCAATTCATCATCCTATTCTTGGTGATGAAAAGTATAATAAATTGAAAAACAATAGCGATGAAGTACCATTACCTGCGCGACTTTATTTGCATGCACGCGCAATTCGATTTACCCTCAATGGGATACAGCATGCATTTGTTGCGCCATTGGATCAGAAATTTACAGATGTATTGCATGGCGTGTGTGTTAACAAGGAGTAATCATGGGGCGACCCTATGCGTTAATCGTGTTTGATTGGGAAGGAACCTTAGGCGACCCTTTGGGGTATTTGCTGAATATTATTGATGAGCAAGCGTCTCTTTTAGGTTTGAGTCCAATTGACCGCCAGGTCGCGCGTCAATACCTTTCACAAGGTCTTGAATTAACGCTCAAAAAATTGTTTCCAGACATTTCTACGCAATGGCAGGTGCAACTGCTTGAAAATATTCAGTATGCATTGCAGATGAATACAAAAGATCAATGTATATTTGAAGGCGCTAAAGCACTGGTTGAATGTATCCAAAAAGCAGGGATGCAACTCGCGATTGCAACGAATAAGGGTGCTCAGTCTTTACAAAGAGCTCTACACGTCACAGAGATGGACCAATTTTTTACAGTAACACGCAGTGCAGGCCAAGCCCCTGCGAAGCCGTGTCCGCAAATGCTAGAAGAGATTATGGCGGTTTTTTCATGTCTTGCGAACCAAACGCTGATGATAGGTGATTCTACTTCGGATGTTGAAATGGCAAACGCTATCAACGTAGAATGTATTGGGGTGGATTTCTATGGGCATCAAGGAGAAGCTTTAATGCATGCCGGTGCATTAAAAGTATTCGATAGTTACGCACAAGTGGGTCGTTTTTTAGAGCTGACAGATTATCTTTAAGACACACCTTCATTTAAAGGAGTAAGTTGTGACGACCGTTGTTAATCTACCTAATACGCTTACGCTTGCTCGTATTGCACTGATTCCTGTGTTTATTTTGGTGTATTACCTCCCGTGGAATTTAGCACATGGCGCTGCAGCAATGATTTTTTTTGTTGCAAGCTTTACCGATTGGTTGGATGGTTATCTTGCGAGAAAATTAGAGCAAATATCACCATTTGGTGCATTTCTAGACCCTGTGGCTGATAAATTATTGGTTGCAAGTAGTTTATTGATTTTAGTGGGCGAGCATACGATTCATTTTATCACGCTTCCAGCGATTGTGATTGTGGGTCGCGAGATTGTGATTTCAGGGTTGCGGGAATGGATGGCAGAGCTTGGACGTCGCGCGAGCGTGGCAGTAAATTTTGTTGGGAAAGTTAAAACGGCCGCACAAATGACCTCTCTTCTTCTTTTGATTGCTTATCGACCAGGCTTCGAATATTTTCAATATTTAGGGATTATTTTGTTATATTTGGCAGCAATTTTAACGATTTGGTCAATGGTGATTTACTTTCTCATGGCATGGCGCGAATTGGCTAAAAAAGTTGAGATGAGTAGTTGACAGGGGGCGGATTTTCGGTAGAATGCAACTCCGTAGATGAGCGGGAATAGCTCAGTGGTAGAGCACAACCTTGCCAAGGTTGGGGTCGCGAGTTCGAGCCTCGTTTCCCGCTCCAGATATCAGGGCTTACGTAAAATGTTGATGTTAGGGTATCCGTTCGATGTTTTGCGTAAGCCCTGATGAAGCGACCAGGCGTCGCTTTTTTTTTTAAGTAAAATAGAGGTTTATTCGTACGGGCTGTGTGGCAGAGTGGTCATGCAGCGGCCTGCAAAGCCGTGTACGCCGGTTCGATTCCGGCCT
>JAHFRX010000121.1 GCA_023266075.1 Legionellaceae bacterium
GCCGATGGGCTTTCAGATTCAACGCTTCATTGAAAAACCTGATTTAGCGCATGCTAAACAATATTTTGAATCAGGACATTATTTATGGAACGCGGGATTATTTTGTTTTACCGCGGGCCAAGTATTAAAGGAAATGGCGATTGCATGCCCCAATGTGTTCTCGACGACAAAAACATGTTTCGAAGCCTCCATAGCGTCTTCTAAGCAACTCGATAGACTTTCTCTAGATCCATTGCTATTTAGTCATGTACCTGATGTGTCTTTTGATTATGCAGTGATGGAGCCGTTGTCACTTCGCCAGCATCAAGAGGATAAGCCTACATTAGCGGTAGTACCGTGCTCCATTGGCTGGACGGATATTGGGTCTTGGAGCGCATTGGGTGATTTGGTGGCCGCTGATGAGCATGGAAATCGTGTGTTGGGAGAGGTTGTTTTAAAAGACACACGTCATTGTACGATTCGAAGTCAAGACAGATTGGTGGGTGCTGTAGGTGTAGAGAATCTGATTATTGTTGATACACCAGATGCGTTGTTAGTTGCAAATCGTGAGCAAGTACAAGATGTGAAGTATCTGTACGAGCAATTGAAAGCACAAGGCCATGAAGTGTATAAATTGCATCGAACAGTGCACCGACCGTGGGGGACGTATACTGTTCTTGAGGAAGGCGATCATTTTAAAATTAAGCGTATTGTCGTTAAGCCGGGAGCCAGCTTAAGTTTACAAATGCATCATCATCGCAGTGAACATTGGATTGTTGTACAGGGCATGGCGAAAGTCGTGAACGGTGAGGATTCTTTTTTAGTCCGCATTAATGAATCCACTTACATTCCAGCGGGTAATCAGCATCGCTTAGAAAATCCTGGTCTTTTACCGCTGGTCATGATCGAAGTGCAAAGTGGTGAATATTTAGGAGAGGATGACATCGTGCGATTTGAAGATAACTATGGGCGCGTTGAGGTGTGAAAATGACACGTGGCATAATGAGTATTTGGCAATACCGTAGTTTTATTTTGTCATCGATTATCAGTGAGTTTAAAATTAAATTTGTGCGCAGTAAATTAGGTGCTTTTTGGATGATTTTACAACCGCTCTCACAGGTTGTGATATATGCGCTTATTCTGTCCACCATAATGGGTGCGCGTCTACCGAATGTAAATAATCGATATGCTTATGCGCTATATCTTTTGAGTGGCACGTTAGCATGGACGTACTTTAATGAAATTGTGACACGTTGTTTAACATTATTTGTCGATAAAGCAAATTTAATGAAAAAAATGCAATTTCCACGTATGACCTTACCTTTGGTCGTGATAGGTTCTGCGTTGTTTAATCATATCATGCTCTTTTTAGCGATAGTGTTTATTTTTATGCTATTTGGATATTTTTCTCCGCAGATTTTTGTGTGGTTACCTTTATTGATGTTCGCAAACACACTCCTTGCGACAGGTATTGGACTTATTCTGGGGGTGTTGAATGTTTTTATGCGTGATTTGACACATATCGTCCCTATCCTGATGCAGCTATGGTTTTGGGCAACGCCGATTGTTTATCCCATGTCGATTATACCGGAACACTTACGTCATTTTCTGCAATTAAATCCACTTTATCCGATTGTTCAAAGCTATCAGGATTTATTTTTATATCATCATATTTCGACGTCCTTTGATGTGATGATAACTGTGTTGTTATCGACGGTGGTGTTGATATTGGGTTTATTGATGTTTCATCGTGCAGGCCCTGAAATGGTGGATGTATTATGACGCTTTTATGTGTCAGCGATCTTGGAAAATCTTATCCTCAATACGCTTCTGAATGGTTACGTGTGTTGCGTTGGTTGGGTTTTCCGACGACACCTAAAGAAACGCATTGGGTGATTCGTCATGTGTCGTTTACGATTCAAGCGGGTGAATCTATTGGTTTGATTGGTCAGAACGGTGCAGGGAAAAGTACGCTGCTGAAAATGATCACGGGCACGTTACAACCCACAGAAGGGACGATAGAAGTCAATGGCCGTGTTTCTGCTATTCTTGAACTTGGTATGGGGTTTAGTTCGGAACTCACAGGTCGTCAAAATGCAAGTCATTCTGCGGGCTTGATGGGAATGACACAAGCTGAAATTAAAGCATTGATGCCCAAGATTGAAGCATTTGCTGAGATAGGTGAATATTTTGATGCACCGATGCGCACATATAGTAGTGGCATGCAAGTCCGCGTTGCATTTGCACTTGCGACAGTGATACGGCCTGATGTTTTGATTGTGGATGAAGCTTTGTCGGTTGGAGATGCTTACTTTCAGCACAAATGTTTTGAGCGCATCCGTGATTTTCAAGCGCAAGGGACCACCTTACTTTTTGTATCGCACGATAGAAATGCGATACAAGGTTTGTGTCAGCGCGCGCTATTGTTGCATCAAGGTCAGATTGTGCAAGATGGTACACCTGAAGAAGTGTTTGATTATTATAATGCACTGATTGCAGAAAAAGAAAAAAAGACGATTCATGTCAATGTTCTTCAGAATGGAAAAAAACAGATTGTTTCAGGCACAGGAGAGGCGCTGATCACGTCAATGACAATGTATAACCATCTTGGTGTTGCCGTTGATACCGTTGCGGTCGGTGAGGTTGTTGAGCTTTGTGTGACGGTGAAGATTGTGTCTAAAATTGATCGTCTCGTATTAGGTTATGGAATTAAAGATCGCTTAGGGCAAGTCATGTATGGCACGAATACGTGGCATACCGCACAAGTACTTCAGCAACCCATCGTGGGGCAATCATATGCGTTTCACCTGCGATTTCCAATGAATCTTGGTGTAGGAAGTTACTCTATTCAGACGTCGCTTTCTGGGGGGGATACACATCTGTCAGGAAATTTTGAATGGCGTGATATGGCTTTTTTCTTTACTGTTGTAAATGTGCATCAAGTTCATTTTGTAGGTTCGAGTTGGCTGCAGCCAACCATATTGATAGAGGAGGAAACATTATGCAATCTGCCGTCATAACGGGAATAACGGGGCAAGATGGTGCGTATTTAGCAGAGCTTTTGCTCCAAAAAGGATACACGGTATACGGCACCTATCGACGTACAAGCTCGGTAAATTTTTGGCGGATACAAGCGCTGGAGATTGAAAAGCATCCTCGTCTCCACTTAGTGGAATACGATCTTACTGATTTATCCGCGGCGATTCGTTTACTTGAGCGTTCAAAACCGAGTGAAGTGTACAATTTAGCTGCGCAAAGTTTTGTGGGTGTTTCTTTCGAGCAACCCATTACAACCGCTGAAATTACGGGTATTGGTGCATTACATCTTCTGGAGGCTATTCGGATAGTCAATCCGAGTATTCGATTTTATCAAGCATCGACATCAGAAATGTTTGGTAAAGTTCAAGCTGTACCACAAACGGAAGAAACGCCATTTTATCCAAGAAGCCCTTATGGTGTTGCAAAACTGTATGCACATTGGATGACGGTAAATTATCGAGAGTCGTATCAATTGTTTGCAAGTAGTGGCATTTTGTTTAATCACGAGTCACCACTTCGTGGGCGAGAATTTGTGACGCGGAAAATTACGGATACTGTAGCGAAGATTTCGTTAGGGTTAGAACGTATACTGGAGCTGGGTAATTTAGATGCACAGCGTGATTGGGGATATGCAAAAGAGTATGTAGAAGGGATGTGGATGATGCTTCAAGCGAGTCAGCCAGACACGTTTGTCTTAGCGACACATCGCACCGAAACAGTGCGTGATTTTGTATCACTGGCCTTCCAAGCGGTCGATATTTCAGTGGAGTGGCAGGGCCATGGGGTTGATGAGATCGGCATTCATTCGAGAACAGGTAAAACGGTCGTGAAAGTAAATCCTGCTTTTTATCGGCCAGCAGAAGTTGATTTATTGATTGGCTATCCAGAAAAAGCAAAATCTATATTGGGATGGGAGACAAAAACATCCTTGGAAGCATTATGTCGCATGATGGTTGATGCAGATCTTCGTCGTAATACGGTGGGTTACTCTTTTTAATGAGGTGTGACGATGACAACAGTATTATTGACAGGTGCTGATGGGTTTACAGGGCGCGTGATGTCAGCCTTTTTAGAAGAACAGGGTATGACGGTTCTTCCTTTACGGAGTGACTTGACACAAAAAGAAGCACTTTATGATGAGCTTTCGGGTTATCGTCCGGACTGGGTGATTCATTTAGCTGCACTTTCTTTTGTGGGTGATAGCAATTTAGAAGCATTTTATCGTGTGAATGTGATTGGCACGGTCAATTTGCTCGAAACACTGGATAAGTTGCATCAAAACCCATCACGTATTTTGATTGCGAGCAGTGCTAATATTTATGGCATCCCCTCTGTTGCTGTGGTGGACGAAAGTGTTCTGCCATCCCCCATTAATCATTATGCATGCAGCAAACTTGCAATGGAATATATGGTTCGCCCTTGGTTTCAACGTTTTCCAATAGTGATAACGCGCCCATTTAATTATACCGGTTTAGGTCAAGACACGCGGTTTTTGATTCCTAAAATTGTGGATCATTTCATACGCGGCGTGCGAGAAATTGAACTGGGTAATGTGGATGTGAGTCGAGATTTTTCTGATGTGCGTGATGTGATTAGAGCGTATGTTGAGCTGCTGAAATCCTCTGTCAGTGGCTGTATTGTGAATATTTGCAGTGGGCGGGTGTACTCACTTCGTGAGCTGGTCGATACGATGGGTAGCATTGCAGGATGTGCGATGGAAATTCACGTTAATCCTGCGTTTGTGCGCGCGAATGATATCGCCATATTGCGCGGAGACCCGGCGCTTTTGAAAAATATGACGGGTTTTGTGCCGGAAATTGAGATGAGAGAAACGCTCACGCATATGTATGCGGCACTAAAGAGTCATACGTATGCCTAAAACGATTGCTTATGGTGTGTCTGCATGGTCGCGTGGGTTAACAGAAGGACATCTAGACGGTATTGGTGTTTATACGCATGCGCTTTATGAAGCGATGCAACGAAATTCGTCTGATGTTTGTTTAACGCCATATGCGTTTGGACAACCATCATTGATGATGCCGTGCGGTGAAGTGAGGTCATTCGCAGATCGTGTTTCTGTGCATTTGGCAAAAGCGGCATTATT
>JAHFRX010000122.1 GCA_023266075.1 Legionellaceae bacterium
AATACCGCATAACGATGTTGTGGTGTCAACTTCAAAAGACTTAAGGGCACGCCAATATGATTATTCAAATTACCCGGCGTTGCAAAAGCGGGCTTAGGCAGTAATGTTGCGATCATTTCTTTCACGGTCGTTTTGCCATTGCTCCCTGTGAGTGCTATCACCTCACATCCTAGCCTTTTACGATGATACGTCGCAATTAAAGTCAACGCATCTAATGTGCATGGCATCACTAATTGGGGAATAGACAGTTTTTCAAAAGGTCGACTGCAGAGCACGGCAGCCGCTCCTTTTTGACACGCATTCTCAATAAAATCATGCCCATCAAAATGCTCACCTTTAATCGCCACAAACAAATGACCCGGCTGAATAGTTCGACTATCAATAGATACGCCTGTTAAAGGAATGGCCGCTGTTGAAGGCAATTTCAGCCAAGCTGCAACTTCATCTAAAGTCATAGGAATCTTTCAAATCAGTAATAAGAGATAGTGTACTGCGTGTGCCCGTAGAATGCTACACTTTGCATGTGGCTGTTACGGTCACTGCTGATGATGGGCGTATTTAAATGAGATGCAAAGCGCAATCGCAAATTGCGTTTTTACATGAAAAGCGCAATTTGCGATTGCGCTTTCAACGCATATACACTATATTCATCGGTATGCTTTACTCAAAATAAATACCCATGTATTCACGGATATTACATTTAAATCAAAAACAAAGCGCCTTTATTTTTGGCCCACGTGGCACAGGAAAAACGAGTTTTTTAAAAACCACGTATCGCGATGCGATATATTTTGATTTATTACATAGTCAAACATATACCGAATTTTTGGGAAATCCAAGTTTACTCGAATCGCGTATCCCGAGTCATTATCATGACTGGGTGATTATCGATAAGATTCAAAAAATCCCATCCTTGCTAAACGAAGTGCATCGACTCATTGAAAAAAGACGTATCCGTTTTATTTTAACAGGCTCAAGCGCACGCTCATTGCGTAAAAAAGGAGTAAATTTATTAGCAGGACGTGCTTTGACAAACCATATGCATACGTTACTCGCATCAGAAATCGGTGAAGAATTTGACTTGCCGCGTGCATTGACAACAGGTTTATTACCAATGGCATATCAATCGATGCATCCTCAAGAGTACCTCAGCGCCTATGTCGATACTTATCTAAAAGAAGAGGTCTTACAAGAAGCGTTAACACGAAATATTCAATTATTCGCGCGCTTTTTAGCAACCGCCTCTTTCTCACAAGGCAATGTGTTGAACTATACCGAAATTGCTCGAGAAATTGGCACGACTCGCCAAACAGTGACGCATTTTTTTAATATTTTAGAGGATTTGTTAATTGCTGTTCAATTGCCGGTCTTTAGTAAGCGCGCCAAACGTGAAGTGATTGCGCAAAACAAATTTTATTATTTTGATGCCGGTATCTATCTCACATTAAGACCTAAAGGCCCACTAGACAGTCCCGAAGAATTACGCGGCCCCGCACTAGAAACATTATTCTTACAACATTTAAGCGCGCTGAATGACTATCTCCACTTAAACTATGAGATCAGTTTTTGGCGAACAAGAAGTCAACTAGAAGTAGACTTTATTTTGTATGGTGAACGTGGGCTATTCGCTTTTGAAATTAAAAGTTCGGCACGACTCATATCGAAAGATTTTAAAGGGTTAAAAACATTTAAAGCAGATTACCCTATGGCAAAATGTTATTTAATTTATCAGGGAGACGCACGTTACTACGACGAGGATATTCAAATTTTACCTGCACGACAGGCTTTATTTGAGCTTTCAGCTATTCTTAGCGGTCAGTCTTAACTTTTCACATCGACCAATTCAACCGGTGCTGAAATCAACGACTCACCTAAAAAAAGCTCACCAACCGTTTTGAAGCGCTGTACCGAGTCTGTGACAAGATACGTTGTTTCTGAAAACTCTTGTGTATCATGATTTAATAATTGCTGTTCCAAAAGTATGTTTTTCAACGCACTTGCGGTGGCTTCTGCTGAGTCAACCACAGCAACATGGCTCGGTAGTAAACTCTTTATCATGGGTTTAAACACAGGGAAATGTGTACATCCTAAAAGGATGGTATCCTCATCATGCAAATCTTTCAAATAATGACATAATGCTTCTCTTGCAATGCCATTTTCCATCATCCCTTCTTCAGCTAAAGCAACCAATAGACTACATGCACGTGTATACACCGTCGCCTCTGGTAGTTGCTGAACAATCAGTTTTTGATACGCTTGTGATGCAATCGTCGTCTCCGTGGCCAAAACAGCAATACGGTGATTACGTGTTGCCAAAACGGCTGCCATTGCACCGGGCGAGACCACGCCTAATATTGGAATATCGGGCAACATCTCTTGTAAATGTGGAAGAGAGGCTGTCGTTGCTGTATTACAGGCGATGACCAACGCCTTAATATCACGCTCAACCAAAAGACGTGTCATTTGAATCACGTATTGTAAAACCGTATTTTGGCTTTTTGTACCATAGGGTAATCGCGCCGTATCACCAAGATACACAAAAGTCTCTAAAGGCAGAGCTTCCTTCAATGCTTGCAGCACTGTCAGCCCACCCATGCCAGAATCAAACACGCCAATTGCTGATTGTGAATTTGCCATCCTCTTTCTTCTTATGTTATTTTTTAAGACCTCGAGACGTCTCATCATTCAAGCCAACCATAGGATCTGCCGCTGATGCTTTGTGACGACGCTCATCCCGTGCACTCAGATACTCTTTTTTATGCTGCCGAAAAATTTGATCACTGGAAAGTTTAGGGAATACTTGCTTCACAAACGCCATATCCCGCTCTTTTTGCGCATAGTCAGCCGAGTGAACATGACGTTTCACTCTATCGAGCATCCCGCTGCCATATTGTTCTGGCCCAACGTTAGAATGCACTTCTAAACCTTTCAAATCAATATCCGCGATTCGCTTACCTTGCGTCCAATTTCCAAGACGATTCAAGCCACCGGTGAATGTTTTACCTAACATCCAATTCAAAGTCATTTCCATCGTGCCTTCTTGCGATGCATACTTTAACACCAGTAAAATGGCATGCGCACGTTTACGCACCTCAGGATCACCACCACGAATCGTCGCGGACTTGCCTTGTTGATAGCTGAATGCAAACATCAGCGCCATTTGCATGGCTTTTTCATTGATCAACTCCTCAGTCTCCTCTGGAGTCAAACTGCCCGGTTTGATATCAGAAGACATATCGCGCACAATATTTGGCTCTTGTACAATGACGACCAGGTTATCACCAGCGTACGCTTTTGTTGAAACAACCACCTCGTTTGAGGCTAACCGAGCATCCACAGCATAAGACGAATCACTTGAAATCGACGCCCCTGCTTTTTTCTCATTCAATAAACCTTGTTCTTTTGCGGATGCACGAGACAACACGCGCGTATCGAAACCTAAGCCACCACCACGATACATTCGTAATTTACTCGTTGACGCGTCCAAATTACCATAACCACCATACGATTTCGTCAAAGTCACCAAAACACTCGCGGCATTTTCTCTTGCCAACTTGAGTGTTGCACGCTGTTCTTCAATCTGCTCAAGAGTGGGTACTGGCGACGAAGATGTCTTAGGATGATCGACATCATCAAGCATTTTTTCCAGCTGGATTTGTGCTTGTTGTATCTCAGCGAACTGTCCCTGATATCGCTGATTTTCGATAGTATAGGCTTTATGCGCTTTCTCCCATTTGGCAAAATTACGTTGTGCATCTGCAAGTTCTTTCGTTTTCTCTTTCACCGCTTTACTTGTAAATAAATTTTTCTTATCCGCTTCTTTTACTTGCTTTAAGGCGTTTTCAGCAGCTGTCTGAGCCCTCTTAGCCTTCTCATACTCCCTGGGGATATACGCAACAAAAGTTTTCGCTTTGATCGCTGTGGCCGCTTCATAATGCGTACGCGCATCATTGCCTAATGTGACAGCCTCTGCTGGATTACTATTTAATTCTGCGGCTATCGCGCTGAGACGATCAATGTGTCCTTGTATCTCGCCAATGGTCTGACTCAAAGTAGCTCTGTCTTTTTTTGAAAGCGCCGGCATAGTGTCTTCTATTGCTTGAATCTTCTTATTTAACGCTCGTTCCCATTGACGCACATCACCCAACGCGGCAATAGCTGCTGGTGAAGGTGTTTTAGGGGGAGGGGGTACTACAGAAGGTGCTACAGAAGGTGCTACAGAAGGTGCTACAGAAGGTGCTACAGAAGATGCTGCAGAAGATGCTGCAGCAGATGCTGCAGCAGATGCTGTAGGAGGAGGAGGAGGTGGTGGTGGTGGTCGCTGCATCGAAACAGACTGTCCAACCGCGCGGGCTGGCGCGCTTGAGTTTAGAGTTTGCGTCCGAGAGTGTATATTTGCTAAATAATTCGTTAACCGCCTCTGGAGACTGTCTCTCCCATCATCACTGATGTCTATTTCATCTTTGTTTGTCTTTATGAAGGCAGCAAATTCATTTTTAAATGCGTTATTATCTTCCAAAGTTAATAACCTTTCAACCTCAGAAAGCTCAACAATAGAGCTTTTCAATGCATTATCTAATTTTTCAATTAACTCCTCTAACTTAAGCTTAGGCATAGTATCTCAACCTCTAAAATCATTTACGTTAAGTATAGCGTAGTTTCAAAAATTAATTAATATCAATATGATTTCATTAGATACATTTTGATTTAATTTAATCGCGTTGTGTTGGCTACTTGGGGATATTACCCAGAAAATATTCATGTTGCTTTGATGTTCGACGTTTTTTTGAGTGGTTTTCTTCCTCTGTTGTATGCATAAAAAAACCTGATGCTGCCGGAGGCGATGCTTTTTTTTCCAGCTCATGGACAGAAGATACAACAGGGGCTAATAACAACGACTCAATATACTGATATAACACTTCTTCTGCATCCTCGTTTAAATATACACACGTTTCTTCACCGGGTTGTATCAAACACTTTTGTTTTGAAATTGTTCCAATCCATTGTTTTCCCCAATACAGTGAGTCCTCTATGATTGAAAAATCTTGCG
>JAHFRX010000123.1 GCA_023266075.1 Legionellaceae bacterium
TTTTCTAAATTAAATCGGGAGGAGCGTTTCCAGCGATTATTAGCCATTGGTGCATTGACTGCTGAGGATGTAGCTTATCTTAATCGTGGTGGTGTTCATGATGTGCAATTAGCGGATAAATTAATTGAGAACAGTATTGGTTATTTTCAATTACCTTTGGGAGTTGCTACCAATTTCAGAATTGATGGGCAAGATTATGTGATTCCAATGGCCGTTGAAGAAACTTCCATTATTGCGGCTTTATCGAAAACTGCGAAATGGATTCGACAGTCGGGTGTGATTACGACACGTGTGGATGGACATTGCATTATTGGTCAAATTCAACTTGCGCATGTGGAAAATGTTGAGCGATTCACTGAAATTCTCCACGAAAATCGTGTCTTTTTAATTGAGCAAGCAAATAAAGACGTGGCTGAAAGTATGGTGAAGCGTGGTGGTGGTGTGGTCGATTTACAACCACGAGTATTAACGCGCCCCGATGGTGGTCAAATGGTGGTGATTCATTTGACCATGAATAGTTGTGATGCTATGGGTGCGAATATTATTAATCAAGTACTTGAATATTTAAAAACGCCGATAGAATCTTTAACTGGCGAGCAAGTGACGATGTGTATTTTATCGAATTTAAATGATCAGAAATTAACAACGGCGCGAGTTGAAATTCACAATGTTGATTCAGCGTTGGGAGAACGTATTCAAGATGCTTCTTTATTTGCTGAAATCGATCCTTATCGCGCCGCAACACATAATAAGGGAGTAATGAATGGAATAGACCCTGTTGTAATTGCTACAGGCAATGATTGGCGTGCTATTGAAGCAGGCATTCATGCTTACGCGACACGCAATGGGCGTTATGAAGCAATTTCAACATGGCGTTATCAAGCCGGTGTATTGGTAGGTGAAATGACAGCACCTATTATTGTGGGTACAGTTGGGGGGGTTACCGCCCTCCATCCATCGGCGCGCATGTGTTTACGAATGATGGATATCGTGTCTGCAAATCAGTTATCACGTGTGATTGCAGCCGTTGGGTTGGTACAAAATTTAGGCGCTATTCGTGCATTATGTACCGATGGTATTATTCAAGGTCATATGAAATTGCATCTTGACAATCTCTTATTGGGAGCCGGTGCTGAAGATGCTGAAATTCCATTGTTGAAAAAGCGTTTAATTCAATGGCTATCAGTGCATCGACGTATTACACTTGGAAAAGCTTCGGAATTGTTGGCAGAATTACGTCAACACGCACAGTCTGTATCATGAGTTCCTGGCGGATCCCTGCAAAAACTTTTTTGATCGGTGAGTACATTGCGTTAAGTGGTGGACCTGCGATTTTATTGACGAGCGAACCTTGTTTTGAGTTGTCGTTGGTTGATGATGCTATTTTACCTTTTCATCCTCACTCTCCTGCAGGCCGATTTTGTGTACAGCACCAGCTTGATCGTCGTTTAGTATGGCACGATCCTTATGGTGGATTAGGGGGACTTGGTGCTTCAAGCGCTGAATTTGTAGCAAGTTTTTATGCGTATTGTGATGTTTATCAGCGATCATTTTGTTTGGATGAGTTATTAGAGATGTATTGGGCGTACGCGTCAAAAAAAGGACAAAGACCGAGTGGTTATGATGTGATGGCTCAAACGCTGCATGCTTGTGTTATGATTCATCAAACAAAAAAACAACGGTATGTGATGTCGTGGCCATTTGATGATATTGGATTTATTTTGGTGCACACAAAACATAAATTACCGACACATCAACATCTGCAAGAGGCGCGCTTTAGCGATCTTGAGACTTCGGATTTGTATCGTATTGCAGAATCTGCTTGGGCTTCTTTTGAAATGCATTCAAGTGAAGGATTGACTCAAGCGATTCATGCCTATCATCTGGCATTAGGGCGTATGATGCTTGTTGCTCATACGACGATGTTAATGATAGAGACACTGAATCATGAGATAAAGCCTTTAGCCATCAAAGGTTGTGGTGCATTAGGTGCTGATGTGGTGATAATGATTGTTGAACAATCACGTTTCACAATGGTTAAAACAGTCTTGCAAGAGAAAAACTATACCATTCTTGCAACCTCAGAAAAATTATATGAATTAAAACATGAAAAAATGCTTGAAATTTAACGTAGTTTCGGTATGATGCAAGCCTTCTAAGGGGCCGTTAGCTCAGTTGGTAGAGCAGGAGGCTTTTAACCTCTGTGTCACAGGTTCGAATCCTGTACGGCCCACCAGTGTTCCCCATATTTGTCCATGTGTTTTCGCACTCGTAGCTCAGCTGGATAGAGTACTTGGCTTCGAACCAAGGTGTCGGGGGTTCGAGTCCCTCCGAGTGCGCCATATAATCAAAGAGTTACGTACATTTTCGAGGTCAAAAAAGATGGTGTAGCAAATTTGTAACACTTTTTTCTACACAGCAACTCTTTTATCCTTCGTGTTTGTTACACTCAACTCACAGATTCTATTTGCTGCTATTCGCAAATGATCACCTGAAAGATGTGCATAACCTCAAAACTAGACCATCCACCAAGTTGTTGCAGCTCTTGTTAATGTATTGCACTCGAGTGCGAAAGGTGTGGTGCTCTATGGTCTTATAATCATTTTGTTTGTTTTATTTCCAACATGTTGATTTTGATTTTCACATGAATTTTTGTGTAGCGCACTACCATATTGTGTTGCGTGTTTGAGACAAAATATAGCTTGGTGTAATGAAGTTTAGTTATTTGGTAAATACTGCTCAACAAATTGTGCCGGTTTCATTACGCTTATACTCTCATAACCAGAAATTTCTAGTAAATCTCGATCACCACTCACAATAATCCTGCAATCAGAAGATAAGCACAATGCAATAAATTTATCATCATCAGGATCATTCGATATTTGTTTATTCAATTTGTTGGCGGAACACATTTCGCTATGAATGACAATAAGATCAATGATGGGCTCAACGTTAATCACAGGATATTTTTGAGATAAAATACTGCCAACACGTCTGTACTCTTCTAATATTTCTGGAGAGAGGACCAGGCTAATTTTTTTGTCATGCCATGCCTGCAGAATTTTCGCGGGAGGTCCAGACCAAAATATGCCAGACATTAGTACATTTGTGTCTAAAATAACTCTAGTCATTTTTCACGCGCGTCCTTAATAGCTTTTTCGATATCTGCTTGCTCAAGTCCTGCATCCTTTGCGGCGATACGAGCTTTAGTGACTAATTTTGAAAATTCATCGGGATGAGGACGCGTAATCATTTTTAGAATGACAACATCATTTTCTGAAAATACCACAAACTGATCACCAGGATGCAAGTGCATTTGCTCTCGAATTTCTTCTGGGATAACAACTTGTCCGCGTGAAGATAGTTTAGTGGTTGCTAATTTGTGCATGGGATTACTCCATTCAATCTTACTGATAAGATTATACATAGAAATAAACAATTTAGTCAATTTCTTTTACTGTGACATAAACGTGACGTAACTGTGGCAGTGCTAGGCCGTTCTAGGCAGCTCTAGGCAGTTTTTGACGATTTTTATGCATCGTAAGGTGTTGATTTTTAAAGGGTTTAAAAGTAGAGCATCAGGCTTCGAACCAAGGCGTCGGGGGTTCGAGGACCGAAGAGTGCGCCATATAATCAAGGACATTTAAATAATGGTGTGGTCCCTGTCACTTAAAAAAGTGGCGGGGTCCATACCATTATTATTGGGGTTACTCAATCTCATCAGATTTTTGGTGTATGACGGTTTTCTTGTGACTCATCCGTTTTTTGTTTAGAGATGTTTCGTAAGCGTTTTTTAGCATTCAATAAATTTTCAGCGGTTGGACGGGATTGCTTATGCATTAAAATTTCATGCTGTTTTATTTTTTCATTGATCATCGTCAAACAGTCATGCGAATATTGGTCGGTCTCCTGCTCTAGATAAGATTGGATGTGTTTTATGGTACTTGGTAAGTTCATTGCAAGTGCAAAATCAATACAATTATCAAATTTTGTGAGTAATGTTGGTTGATTTTCTAAAAGAAGGGTGATGATATCTAGATGCTCATATGCGATTGCCAGATGTAAAAATGAAAAATTAGGTAGATGATTGATATCAGGAGAGTTCATTTGTATAAATTGGTTGAATTGATCAAGCGCATGATGCTCTGTTGCGATTTTTTTTAAAAAACCTGTTGAAATGTTCATCGTGGTATCAGTGATGTCATAACGAGCAAGGAGTATTTCCACGACACTTGTAACGCCTTTCATAATCGCTGTGATGAAAGGAGCTAATGGAACGATATTTTTGCATTTAAGAAAAGCTTTAACGATATTAATGTTTTCTTTTTCTATGCTCTCGGCTAAAAGAGTATGTATTTCGTCTAGATCAATGTCATTATGTTCTAGTAGGGCTTCGATGATGCCAGTATCTTCGTATTTTACCGCCATATACAAAGGTGTTTTACCATATTTATTTGTTATATTTGGATTGATATCCTTATGCGCGAGCAAAGCTTTCACAGTGTCAGTATGTCTGTGTTGTACTGCTGTCGACAACAAGTCCTCCAAAGACTCATGTGGTTCATCTTGATTCATTGCTTGATGTGCAAGTAAAAAGTCGAGGATTTCTGTCTGACCATATAGTGCTGCCGTATACAGAGGAGTGAAACCATACAAGTCTTGTGGATAAGGATTCATTTTGGGATGTGTGAGAAATGCTTTGACAATTTCAAGGCGCCCTGTGCTTACGGCTGTGTCAAATGGGCGACTAGGATCAATGTTTGTTTCTTTAAGTAAAATGTTGACTGTTTCAACGGTTCCAAAACGTGCAGCGACATGCAGTGCCGTGTACCCACCATGATTTTCAATATCAGAGTCAATATGTGGATGTGCAAGTAGAGCTCTGATAACTTGGTGATGTCCTTGATCTGCTGCAATGTGCAACGGAGTGTTGCCACCGGAACCTTTTTGATTAGGATTGACATTAGAATGTGCTAAATGTAAGTTTGTGTTCTGCGTTA
>JAHFRX010000124.1 GCA_023266075.1 Legionellaceae bacterium
CCTACTGCATCGTCAAAATCTTTAGCGTCTTCGCCATCGATTGTCACAAAAGGTAACGCGCGTAGATCAGCGCGACCCGCTATTTCTTTGACGTCGACATGAAGGGGAATCTGCCCAACATATTGTTTGATAGCATCCGGCCACTCGGTAGGAATTTTATGCGCAAGGAGTGCAATATTAATCTCCATGCCGGGTGCCATATGTTCACCTAAAATATGCACAATCTGGCCTACAGGTGGTGTATGTAAGGTTGGGTATGCGAGTATTTCAACGAGAACAATTTGACCCGGCTGAGCGTTATTGGTTTTGTCATGTGGAATAGAGATGTTTTGAGTCAGTTGCTTACTGTCGGGCGAGACAAATCCCACATCTTGTTCGAGATAAAAACGACCAACAATATTTTTATTTGCGTGTGTTAGAATTTCATTGATCTTGCCTTCTAGGCGTCCTCGTCTGTCTACACCAACTGAATAAGCCAGAACCTCATCACCATGCATCACTGCTCGCATTTCTTTGGGAGAGAGTGTCATATCCTCAGTGCCATCGGCGGGAATGAAAAAGCCAAATCCATCGGGGTGTGCTTGAATGGTACCGCGTTTTAAATTAACTTTTTCAAAAAGGCAGTATCGTCCACGTCTATCTTGCATGATCTGACCATCACGCAACATGGCTTTTAGTCTAAATCCCAATGCTTCTTGTTCTTCAAGTGTTTTGATTTTGAGCGCATTAAAAAGCGTGGTCTGAGACATCGGTTTACCAAAGTCTTCAAGTGCATGAAGGATGTATTCTCGGCTGGCTACGGGGTTAGTGTATTTTTCAGCCTCACGTTGATAATGGGGATCTTTTTTATGAACGCGCTTTTTTCCTTTTTTATTCACAATATCCTGTGTAAAGAGTTTACTGATGTTAGTTTATCACAGGCTTACATAAAACGTTTATTTAATTTCATCTGGAGGGGCCATCCATCCTTTTGACAAAATGAATTCCTTTTATGCTATTATCTGAGATTCAGCGAATATTTCAATGAGGATGAGCATGATAAATGTTGACGCCATTGTCACCATGCATGATGGTGCGATTGAGCAATGGAAGCAACAAGATATAAAAGCACAATCCTCTGCTTTAGACTGGGTGTTGAAGGTTCAGCTCAAAGAAGCAGGATTTTTAAGAATTGCGGAAGAAAATCATGGCTTTAATTATCAATTGTGGCATGCAGAAGATAGAGCGCGCCGTGATGATAAAGGACACACCTTTGTGTATTGGGCAAAGCGCGAGATTGACTGGTGTAATCAACAACGTAACGATCGAATAGAGGAGATGGATACGTGGATACTACAACATTATCGGCCAGTGTCTTTACAAGATGCGCATGTGAACTCTGAAACACCAGGTATGATGCTTGATCGCATGTCGATACTTTCGCTTAAGATTTATCATATGGCAATACAGACACATCGACAAACAGCAGCGGTAGAGCATCGGAAAAAGTGTCATGAAAAGTGGCAAATTTTAGTTTTACAGCGTCAGCAGCTTCGTGTTTGTTTGAGTCATTTTTTGAAGGCGCTTTCAAATAAAACGATGACATTTTATTCTTATCAGCAATTTAAAATGTACAATGATAAGCAGTTGAATCCGGAGCTATATTGCTAGATGAGTTGGCGCTTTGTGTAAATGTATGCTTTATAGGTGAGCCAGGGCGTCCAGCCGTGTGAGGTTGCACTGGCGAAAATAAACTGTTTCGTAAGCGTTTATCTTGAGGCGATTGATTAATCTCTGATACTTCAAAAGACAGTTCGTCCGGTTTTTCAGAAATAGAGGTCGTATCGTCAAGTTTCGTTTCGGTGCTTGATTTCTTAAGTGGTGATGTAAGTATTGCAATGGACTTGGGTATGATGTGCGGTGGTTTTCTCGTTTCATTAAAAAGTGTGATTGGCATTTTAAGCGCAGACTTTTGCGTCGCTGTAATTGGTGCCTGAGCGGGCATTATTGCTGATGGTTGAGCGGGGTGAATAACGACGCGAACCGATTTTTTAGGGTCTTTGCTTTTTAGTTTGGCCGCAGCAGCTTGTTCTTTTGGGAACTTGGGATCATTTGAATCATAAAGTTGATTGCCTGCGATTGGCTTATCAGGTGTCAAAACAACCGAATTTGATTTTTGTTTTGCATGTTTCGGTTCTGCTGTGGGTATGATTGATGATACTGGTGAGCGTTCCAGTTGATTTGATGTGTGTATTGGTCTTTTGAGTGACGTTTTTTGTTTTTCTAAAGAGGCAATATTGAGATTTTGTTGTTTGAATTCGTCTTTATCGTCGCTTTTTCGACTGAACCCTTTGACAAAAGCATTGAGTGTAAACACAATCGCATAAATCAGCGCAAGGGGAATAATCACGATATACATTACGCGAGTATCTTGATAATGTCCGTTTTCATCACGCTTTTGTAACCGATTCATAAGCATTTCTATGGCTTTTCTACCTTTTGACAGGCCAGCCCAAAAAGAGCGTATCACTTCTGACGTGTCTGCGTAGAAAGTGTCTGCTAACGGATCAGCTCGCAAGCCCTTAACGATCTGATCAAGCAAAGCTTTTTTAACATAAGCCCCTTTTAAAAAGGTTTCGTATTCGTCATGAGCGTCCTTGTGCGTTAATTTAAAACTTGCCTTGACATTTTGAACAGTTTTACTGAGCGCTGAGGCGTTTTTTCTATCTTCTAAAAAGAGATTTTTAGGTGGGGTGCGACGTTGAACAAATGCGTCTACGACAAATAGCGTAAGAATAGGTACTCCTAAGGCGGCGGTGATGATGATACCTATGGGCGGAATTGCAAATCCAAATATAGCACCGATGAAAGCGAGTGCGAAGATAAAGCTAATCAGTGCGCCGTAAACAGGCAGGCCATGTTTAATACCCAGTAAGAGCGTTTCTGTTGTAGAGAGATAGTAGGAATTTCTTAAAAAATGGCGTTTTTCTTCAAAATATTTTAACTGTTTTTCGAGTTTTTCATCAATTTTTTCTTGTTTTGATTCAAGTGCTTTACGCTTGATAGGGTCTTTTTCAAGTGCAATAGCAAGTGCAACTTTATTCAGCTCAATCAAAAAGAGCTCGAGATCTCTTGCTGCATTTGCTAAATCAATTCTGTATTGTGTGATAAGCAATTGTTGTTGATTTTGATATTCTTCATACACACGACTCACAATACACATGAGGCAATAAAGTACTGAAATGATGGTTAAAAAGAGTAAGGCGGGCGGATTGAATGTCGTGACGCCGAGTATGATACCGAGGTAAAGATACGAGCCATCAATGAGGCCATTAAAGGCGCGAATCAGGTAGTAGAGTCGTTTTTTGGAGGAGGGGATGGACTCTATTTTTTGTTCTTTTAACGCATTAAAATGTCATTTCGCCATGCCACGTGGAAGTAATTCATTTAATTGTAATAAAGATAAATGGGCCGTGCCTGTTTTTTGAATAATGGTTTTAATTTCAGAAATGTCTATTTGATTAATAATTTCTACGTTACCACAATTATCCGCATAATAAAGTTGCTCTTTCCCTTTGGGATTTTTATAGAAGATATAACGGTTTTTGATGAATTCAATCTTATTGTCTTTGTCGCGTCGGGCTTTGCCTTGTTTATCATAGTAAATAAATTTTAGTGCTGGTTTTTCAACATGCACGTATTTATTTTTGAAATGAGATGTATCTTTAACATGAGATAAGGTCGCTTTGCATTCTAAAAAAGTGCCATAATTCATGAGTTGTGCGAAGATTTGTTGGTTGGTGTTTATCAGTTTTTTTCTTTTGTCATTGACGCTGAGCATGTAAAGGCGATTGGCCATATAAAGTCCGCCAAGCGCTAAGCCTGAGGGCAGAATCGTATACGTTAAATCTTGTGTGGTAAATATATCCGCGGTGAGAATTGCACCACGTACGGCTTTGAAACCATTTCTTCCGGCTTGTAGCCCCTCTCGCGTAATTTTCCAACCTTCACTCAAGTTAGTTTTTCTATCTTTTTTTTCATCGAGACTAGCGAAATAAGCAAACGCTGTAAAAAATAAGGAGGTTCCAAGGGTTGTGGCGAGTCCCATCGGTGTGGCTATCCACTCATGCATGGCATCTAAAGCGTTGCTTTGATTTTCAGTACAGTGCTGGATATCAAATGCAGATTTGATGACGCTATATCCATTGAGTGCGCCGTCCATAGTTCGATGCATCGGGACAATGGACGTTTCTTTTTTAAGGTCCTTCGCTAGTTTTTCCGCTTCTTTTGTAGCGTCAAACTCACTCATCAATAAGGCTTATAGATGCAACGATAGGGGGAGTATATTTTATTTTGAATGAAATGACAAGTATCATTGCAAAATGAATCAAATTAAAGCAGTGGCAGTCGTTAAGTATATCATGGAAAATAAGAATAGATAAAATATTTTTAGAACCCGATAAACGCTTGACTCATTCAAATCTTAAGATAAGATCAGTCTTATTTTATCTGGTTTTTTCCCTCATATGTTGTTTTCAATCGAGCCGATGACTCTTTCAATCTCTGACTATCATAAACTGGCTTCACAAGGTCATGCTGAAGCACAAAATATGCTAGGATATTGCTATCTTCATGGGATAGAGGTTAAGAAAAATCTCTCAACAGCTGCTCGATTGTTTTGGTTGTCTGCAAAACAACGAAACGCAAGTGGTCTTAACAATCTGGCTTGCTGTTATGCACTAGGCATCGGCATTTCCAAGCAGTTAAAAGAAAGTGTGCATTTATTTGAATTGGCTGCAAAGCAGCAACTACTCATTGCACAAAATAATTTAGGATACTGTTATGAACATGGTCAGGGTGTTGGAAAAAATTTGACGCATGCGATACGGTGTTATCGAATGGCCTCAAAACATCAGTTTGCCGAGGCCGAGTACAATATTGGGCGTTGCTATGAGCAAGGCATTGGCTTGTGGCAAAACATACTTTTGGCCA
>JAHFRX010000125.1 GCA_023266075.1 Legionellaceae bacterium
ATGTCACCACCGGATTGATAAGGTACCATCTTTTCAAGTAAGGCTTTTTTTCCGTATAACACTCCGACGCCTGTAGGTCCATACATTTTATGCCCAGAAAAAGCATAAAAATCACAATCTAAAGCAGCAACATCAATCGGTAAATGAGGTGTTGCCTGTGCGCCGTCCAATAAAACAACAGCACCCACAGCATGTGCTTTCTCTATCATTTCACGTACAGGGTTAATTGTACCTAATGCATTAGAAGCATATGTCAGTGCAACAAACTTCGTTTTCTCTGAAAGCAATTGCTCGTAATGTTCAATATTTAACGCTCCATTTGGCAAGAGCGTCACCACACGAAGAACCGCACCTGTTCGCTCACACACTATCTGCCAAGGTACAATATTGGAGTGATGTTCAAGATACGTCAGTATAATTTCATCGCCTGGCTGAAGACGTGGTAACGCATAGCTATGTGCAACCAAATTAATTGCTTCCGTTGTCCCTCGAACAAAAATACATTCATGAGAAAAAGGAGCGTTGATATATTTTTGTACAGAAATACGCGCCGCTTCAAACTGGGCAGTTGCGCGCTCACTTAAGGTATGTACACCACGATGCACATTCGCATTATCATGTGTATAGTAGTGCTCAATGGATTGAAGTACGATGCTTGGTTTTTGTGTTGTCGCAGCATTATCAAAATACACCAAAGGATAACCATGAACTTCTTGGTGCAAAATTGGAAAATCCTGACGAATGATTTGCGGCGAAAAAGTCATTTACCACTCCATACGCTGGTTTAATAAACCACTCATCCAGTGTGATAAATCAGGATGATTCATTTTTTGTAAATTCTCCTCAACAAAAGCACGCATCAAAAGATGACGCGCTTCCTCAATCGGAATCCCACGTGTTGCAAGATAAAACAATGCCTCCTCATCGAGCTGACCCACAGTGGCACCATGCGTACAAACGACATCATCAGCATAAATTTCAAGCTGTGGCTTCGTATCCACTTCTGCTTGCTGAGAAAGCAATAAATTTTTATTCTGTTGATGCGCCACTGTTTTTTGTGCATCTTGATAGACATGCACAATACCATTAAACACAGCACGAGACGCACCCGCCACTAATCCTTTATAATCTTGATGACTCACACACTGCGGCACTTGATGATAAATTTTGGTGTGATGGTCAAGATGTTGTGTGTCACGTGTCATATAAATGCCATTCATCACACACGCTGCATGTTGCCCGCTCAATTGAACGTCGGTATCGCTACGCACCCATTGTCCACCCAACGAAAAAGAGTGACTTTCAAAAGACGAGTGCGTATCTTGAATCACTGAAAGTTGTCCCACATGGTAAGCACGACTTCCCTCATGCTGTATCTTATAATGCTTTAAAAATCCATGCGCATGTAAATGGACTTCTGTCACCGTATTCGTATAGTACGCTACGTTATCCTCACCCTGATAATCCTCAATTAACGTCATTGAAGAACCTTCTTCGAGCACCACCAAATGACGTAAATAACGCGCTTTTTCTCTATTTTGCCAATTCACTAAGCGCACAGGTTTTTCAAGACGGATGTCTTTAGGTAGATAGATAAACAACCCCATTGAAAGCATCGCTGTATTTTGTGCCTGAAACCCATGTTGATGTTTTAAAATATGCCCCAGAAACGGTGCTATTTTCTCAGCATGCAGCATCAGTGCATCCGCCCAGGGAGCAATAATCACATCTTTTGGCAATATGGCAGCGCTTAAAGCAACACCCGACATCAGATACGTCGATGTGTGTGGAAATAAATCTTCTGGCGGTGGAAAACTCGCATCATCAAGCTCAAAGCGCGTCTTACAAAAAGTATCTGTTGACGTATACTTCCAATCCTCATCTTCACGTGTTGGGAAAGCAAGTTGTCTAAACGTATCTTCTGCTTGTCGACATAAGCCCTCAACTTGTGGAAAACGAGAGATAAGAGATTGCTGGTTGAGATAGAAATCAAGAGACTCTCGCATGCTTATTCCATCTCCTCAATCCAGCTGTAACCTTTGTCTTCAAGCTCATGCGCCAAAGATTTATCGCCTGACTTAATCAACCGACCATGCGCTAATACATGAATATAATCAGGTTCAATGTAATTTAATAATCGTTGATAATGTGTTACCAAAATAATAGCACGTGAAGGACTACGCATCGCATTAATACCTTCGGCAATTGTCTTTAACGCATCAATATCAAGGCCTGAGTCTGTTTCATCTAAAATAGCAAGCTGAGGCTCCAATACGGCCATCTGTAAGATTTCGTTACGTTTTTTCTCTCCACCCGAAAATCCTTCGTTAAGATTACGATACAAAAATGACTCATCCATATCGACCAACTGACATTTTTCACGAATAAAGCTCAAGAACTCAATCGCATCCATCGGAATCTTACCTTGCGCTTTACGCACAGCATTCACCGATGCTTTTAAAAAATTAATATTCGTCACACCAGGGATCTCAACAGGATATTGGAATGACAAAAAAATACCCGCTTGTGCACGTTCAACAGCGGACAATGGGCATAAATCTTTCTCTAGATACGTTATTTTTCCACGGGTTACCGTATATGCAGAATGCCCCGCTAATACCTTTGATAAAGTACTTTTTCCAGAGCCATTTGGCCCCATAATTGCATGTACCTCACCCGCTTTTACAGATAAATTAATCCCCTTTAAAATGAGCGTTTCATCGACTGCAACGTGCAATTGTTCAATTATTAACATTTATCCCACTGCCCCCTCTAAACTAATACCTAGCAATTTCGTAGCTTCTACCGCAAATTCCATCGGAAGTTCTTTTAAAACTTGCTTACAAAAACCATTCACAATCATTGACACAGCATCTTCAGTTTCAATGCCACGTTGTTCGCAATAAAAAAGTTGGTCGTCACTCAACTTCGACGTCGTCGCTTCATGCTCCACTTGTGCGGTCGGATTTTTCACTTCAATATACGGGAATGTATGCGCAGAACAAAGAGAACCCATCAATAAAGAATCACATTGTGTATAATTGCGTGCATTCGTCGCAGTGGGCGCAATACGTACCAAACCACGATATGCATTATGCGCGCGCCCAGCGCTGATCCCTTTTGAAATAATGGTTGAGCGTGTGTTTTTACCAAGATGAATCATCTTAGTCCCCGTATCGGCCTGCTGCAAATGATTTGTCACAGCAACCGAGTAAAACTCCCCTACCGTATCATCACCCTGCAAAATTACACTCGGGTATTTCCACGTAATAGCAGAGCCCGTTTCAATCTGCGTCCATGAAATTTTCGAGCGTTTGCCACGACAAGCGCCACGCTTGGTTACAAAATTATAAATGCCACCTTTACCCTCAGCATCTCCCGGGTACCAATTTTGCACAGTGGAATATTTAATTTGCGCATTTTCAAGCGCAATCAACTCAACCACTGCCGCATGTAATTGATTTTCATCTCGCTTAGGCGCTGTACACCCTTCAAGATAAGACACATAGCTATCAGCATCTGCAATAATTAAAGTACGCTCAAACTGACCCGTCCCCGCAGAATTAATCCTAAAATAGGTCGATAACTCCATCGGACAACGCACACCTTTAGGAATATATACAAAAGACCCATCGCTAAAAACAGCAGAATTCAACGCAGCATAAAAATTATCGCGATAGGGAACGACCGTTCCTAAATATTGCTCAATCAACGCTGGATGCTCTTGAACCGCCTCAGAAAACGAACAAAATATAATTCCTTTTTCAGCTAATTTTGCCTTAAACGTTGTCGCAACCGAAACACTATCAAATACAGCATCAATAGCAACGCCTGCCAATATCGCTTGCTCTTGTAAAGGGATGCCTAATTTTTCATATGTGCGTAATAACTCAGGATCGACTTCATCTAAACTTTTAGGCGCATCGTCCTTATTTTTAGGTGCTGAATAATAAGAAATCGTTTGATAATCAATCGGTGAATAATGCACACTCGACCAAGTCGGAACCTTCATTTTAAGCCACGCTTCATAGGCTTTCAGTCGCCACGCAAGCACAAAAGCAGGCTCTTTTTTAATCGCAGATAACCGCTGAATCACAGACTCGTCTAATCCAGGTGCAAACGTTTCAGTCTCAATCTCTGTCACAAATCCATGCTGGTAATCACGCGTCAGCCATGAATTTAAAGTCCCATTCTCTTTAACCACGTTGTATTCCTATCTGAGGAGAAGCTAATGCTGCTAAACTCACACTGCTTAAGGTTGATTCAATCATTTGGCTAATCACGCGCCAGTTGTGCTGTACATGACAAACGTCATGAAGAGCACAAACATTTGGTGTTTGTCCACACTCAGTCAGTCCGCGCGTGTCATCTAGCGCGTATAAAATTTCACTCACCGAAACATCATGCGCATTTTTAGCGAGACGATAACCCCCGGCTGTTCCTCTCACTGACATTAACAAAGAAGCTGCCGTTAGTCGCTTTAATAACTTACTGACCGTTGGTAAAGCAATACGTGTATTCGTTGCAATATCTCGCGCACTAAAATGTCCATCTGGTTTTTTTGCCAGATACACCATAATCACGGTACTATAATCAGCCAATTTACTGATGCGAAGCATAGCATTTCTCGCTTATTTTATCGAGTACTGTTTTAGTCTTGATTCAAAAAATGCGATGATACAATGATAAATGAGGAGGCACAATAAATATCTTCGATGTACTGCTTGTTTAATGTTAAAAAATTCTTTATCTTAGCAAAAAATCATATAACGGTATCCATCACTCACATGGTATTACTTCTCGAAACCAAATGCATCACACTCACGCAAAAACACTTGACCATTGCCGATGCCATTGCGTTAATTTTGGATCTACTATGACCGATTCACATCTCAAAAGTTTACTCAAAGCCATCAGTTGGCGTGTTTTTGGTACCTTCGCTACCATGATGGTGGTATTTATTTTTACA
>JAHFRX010000012.1 GCA_023266075.1 Legionellaceae bacterium
TTACAAAAAAAATGAAGTCACTACGGCTTTTATTGAAGCCTCATCTGAACTGCGTATTCGACATGAATCACATTATGGCGCACGTTATGTCAATACACAGACATCCGCACAAGATCTCGATGCTTTACCAAACGAGGCCGATTTTTCAGTGCTTCCCTTTATGAGTGGTACAACAGTCTCTGATTTAGATAAAATGATTTGTCTTGTGAGCGAAGCGTCGTTGAGCCAACGCAGTCTGTCGATGCCCTCTAAAACATGGCGTGGATTATTCGGTTATGGATTACGACGTGCCGGTACATTTGTTGGTCTATATACCGTTGCACCTGTTTTAGAATTAGCGCTCACAGGCTTTCATCTGGCCCTCGCACTCCCTGCAACAGTATTGCGCGTTCTAGCCTACCCTCTCGTTGCAACAGGCGTACTTAAACATGATAATTTTCTTGATAAATATATTGAAAACCTGAATGCAATACATCGCTTTATTTCGCCTGTTCGTGGTTTTAAAAGTCTCTGGAATGCACAATACAAACGCCTTGATGATGCGGGAAATCCAGTTACAAATGCTCACCAACAAATACTGAGTGATTACAATGTGTTAAAAAACGAAAGTGCTATCGTTAATGCTACAGATGCCATCACCGACCCACAAAATACACTCTCTGCAATACGCCTTGGCTTTCATTTGGGCTATCAAGCCGTTGGCACAATCGGACGTAGTCTGGGTTCGCTATTAACCACCCCATTACGTGTTTTTAAACGCTCACCCAGTGATGAAGAGATCTTTAAAAAATACGATGAAAATTATCATCTTCTCAAGCCTGTCATGGAAGCATTGGTGAGTGAGGCTGAAAAATCATCCATAAAATTGGGAGGATCTCCTTCAAAATTCCCAGGCGCTAAACGTCAGATAGACTATAGCGCTGAATCACCAGCACGCGTCATTAATGAGGTCATGTACCTTTTAAACGACAAAGTGATTCATCATTTAGCGGAAAATCACCCTGGACCCGCTACATTTTTCTTTATACTATCTGTAGCAACTTTTGGATCAAATTTTGCACCTATTGGCGCTCTTGCTTGGATGCACGGCGCACCGGGTTATTTTAAATTGGTTCAATCAGGCCTTGCTCAAGCATTCACTGGCTACTCAGGACCCATGACGGGTAGTACAGGTATGGCTCATGGTTCAATTGCAGCACTGTTACAATTTAAACTTTTCACTGTCGGTAGTTCAGCGCTTTTAAGTTCTGCAGATAAAAACAACGATATTTTAGAACATATGGCTAAGAATCCAGAAGAGATCATCGCAGGATTCGTTGCATTTGTTGGTGTGGGTTACGCTATGGGTTATGTGCCACATATCCCTTCTGTACCCAGCAGCTTCTCCTTCTTAGGTCATCACATCTCAACACAAGTTAATGGCATAAATCCATTCGATGGCTACAGTATGATATTCAACTCAATCACCACCGAAGCCGCGGATGCAAGAGCAGGTCTACTGCTATTTCCAGCATTAGAATACGGATTTTTAGGATATAAAACACTGCTGTGGGTCAATTCCATGACACTGGATGGAAAATCAGCAGCTACACCACGTGAAATAGCACTGGTGTTAGATGCATTTAAAGAAGGAAAAATCCTCTCGTTGTCAGAGACCGAGCGAGATAAAGAAATAGAGTCGATTCTTAAAAAAACGGGAAACAAAAAATTCTCATCTCCTAGCTTTATCACAAAAATGAAAACGCACATGACTAGATTCATTAATGAGGACACGCCAACGCTTAAGCGCAAGCTTGAATCAACAACACAGGCGATTGCACAAGAAAGAGCAGAATGGGATCAACTCATTCATCATCAACCCGATGTTTCCTACGATACACTGAGCTCATATGACAAACTACAACGCGCAATTAAAATGCTCTCGGATAAAGATGTGCCTTGCACTTTTACAAAGAAAAGCGACGCTATTCAATACTATAATCAATTAAGTCGCACTTTTGATCAGTATAATAAAGATGTTGTAAAAGGCGTTTATCCTGGTCACAATGCCATCCCTAAAGAAGATTTTTTGCAAGCATTCCGCAATAAGCACATTGCTACTGGTAGTAACAATTTACTCCGTTTATTAAGTTTTTATCCTGGATACCCATTACGACTCCTATGGCGTGAAGCACAATTAAGATTTAACGGAAGTCCTTATGTTGTTGATAAAATTAATGCCAGTCGTGAAAAAGACGTCGTGTTACGTAATGATTGGGTCGCTATCGCTAAAATGTCTGCCTACAATTTTGCTAATTTATTCAATAAAGCCATCAAAGCAACCATCGGCGCAGTACCTACTGTCATCATTGTAGGTCTTGGTGTCATGACAAATATTGGATTAAGGATAACAGGACAACCACTTGATTTTACAAAAATGGGCGTTCGATTACAGCAATTAGGGCGTCTACTGGATAACATCGCCATCCAAAATCTTATCCCTTGGTCATCTCAACGCACACGTTTTGCCGAAGCCGCACATGCATCCAGTCGATATGACGATTTGATTGGCGCAGGTGAGAAAGTAAGCGAACGATTAGTTGAAAATGCAGAAAAAATAACATTTCTTCAAAAACGAAAAGACTCTGTATTATCAACAACAGAAGGCCAAGAAATATCTCATCAACATTCAAAAAAACCTACAGCAACACCAGCAATATCGCTCAACAGAGCAAGTATCACCGCCGCAAGAAAACCAGGCATAAAAACAGAACCAGAACCAACAATAAACGATACAGATACCATGAGGCGCCGCATGTAACGACAATTGCTTCAGAAAAAGAAATTTGTTAGAATAAGCACATGAAAAGAGCAGTTATTTTATTTTCAGGCGGTCTAGATTCTACAACTTGTCTAGCACTTGCACTGTCACACGGTTATGAGTGTTTCGCCATCAGCTTTAATTACCAACAAAAGCACAGTGCCGAACTCAAATCAGCCATTAAAATTGCGACACATTACCGTGTCCATCATGAGATTATTCAATTACCGATTGGACATTTTGGTGGCTCATCACTCACAGATGCGACACTAGATGTTCAAGATTACACGGGCTCAACAGAGATCCCGAACACGTATGTCCCAGCACGCAATACGATACTTTTATCTATTGCATTGGGTTACGCTGAAGTTATCCAAGCAGATGTCATTTTTACAGGCACAAGTGCTATTGATTATTCACATTATCCAGACTGCCGACCTGAGTATCTTAGCGCATTTCAAGCCATGGCAAATCTTGCGATTAAACGTGGTGTTGAAGGCAATCCGATCTTAATTGAAGCACCACTTTTACATTTAACGAAAGCAGAAACGATTCAATTAGGATTGTCTTTAAACATTGATTATCGTTTATCTACGTCATGCTACAAGGCAAACGACGAAGGACTTGCCTGTGGAACCTGTGATAGCTGTTTTTTAAGAAAAAAAGGGTTCAAAGAGGCCGGTGTTTTAGATCCTACGCATTATGCTTAATTAACCTCAACAAGCAGCATCACTTTCACAATACCGGCCTTATCTGTCCGCTCAGCATGCAATTGCTTAATCGAAAACTGATGGTGTTGTGAAAAGGATGACAACCAAGCTAAGAAAAAATTATACGGAACCATCTCGTAGGTCAATTGTATATCGTGTTCACCCACTTGCTGAAGTTGGTAAGTATAGCTTTTAAACCCAGTTTGTCGAAGCTCATCTGACATCACCGAGAGTAACTGATGAGTACTGATTTTTTCTGAAACCTCTTGTTTGGGATGCGCTAATGATTGGATACTTTTCATCCAAGCCAATGTGACCTTGTCTTCGTGTAGACGTTGTTGGTATTCTGTGACAGACGTCGCCAGTGGTGCGTAACATAACGCATAAAATAAATAAAAAAAGACAACTACACCACCACCGCTTAAGATCCGCTTATCACGCTCGTTTTGCTGCTGCCATAACGCCAATAATTTTTCTCTCACGCTTCTAACTCCAAAACGGCAGTAATTTGAGCTTTCTCAGCAGTGCCTGCACTACGCTGTTTCACTTTGATATTCATTTTTTCCAAGTGCTTTTCAAATGTTTCCAAGACTGCAAAATTTTTTGCAGAAAGATGAACCGAAATGATTTTATTTTGATAGAACCATTGTTCTACTTTGAGTCCATCTGTATCATCCACGGCTTTTACCAAAGGTCCTAGCACGTACCACACATCTCCTTTTTTACCCGTTGCTTCATCTTTCAAGGCTTGCTCAATTCTAAACCTTGGGCTAATCACCTCTGTCGCATGAGGGAAAAACACATGATAGACACTTGCAATTTGTCGTTGAATACCAGCATCTTCAAATTTTAATTTGTGTAATATAAGCCCATTTGTACCCAAAATACTCAGTAACCAAACACCCAACAAAGCCGCACTCGCATAATACCAACGCGCACTTGTCTCCTGATGCGTATTGTGTCTAAAGTCGCCTTGACATAGGTTCATAAAAGAACCCGAAGCCAATCGTTTTGCTACGAAACTATCAAAAGTTCCCTGCGTCGAAACGAATTGCGATGAGTGTACTTCTATCGCACTATCAGCGAACAAAAACCCATGAAAAACCTCGCTCATTTCACTCAAATATATTTGAGCCAGATCAGGGCTTAATGCACCTTTAAAAGCATCCATTGCAACTAACACACGATCTTCAGCCACAAAAACCTCTCTTGGTTTCAGCGCAAACCAATCCAAGGTCAATATATCGAAATCGATATTCAGTTCATTCAATAAACCAATACACTGAGAAAGTAGCTGATTATCTATCGCCACCACTAAATATTGTCCATGATTGTAATGCGCTTTATCAAAAGCAAAATGCACTTCTGTCAGGGGTTGCGCTATCATCTCTTCTAGCGCAAAAGGAATCGCCTCTCGCGCTTTTCGCTCTCCAAGCCAAGGTAATGTTAATGTATGTAAACTCGCTGATGAGCTTGGCAAAACGACAATAGTTCGCGCATCTTCTTGTAGTGCAACGATCTCAGTAGCACTGCGCTTTAATAAAGACGCCTCTTCCTCGCCCGCTGCGTTTAAACGTAAACACAAACAACCATCCGCATCAAGATGCTTCGCAAATAAAAAGAACGTGCTGAGTTTTCGTGCTTTCATACGTGTTTCACGTGTCGATGAGACAGTGTCGCCCACTGATTTTGCAATTCAGAAGACAACATATGAACAACTAGAGCATATTGCGGACTTGTATTGTAACGTGTGATCACATAAAAATTAGGATACGCCATCCAATATACAAGACCTTCTTTTGTTGAAAGCTCGATTAACCCAGCTTTATCCGGATGACGTGACGACTGCGGTTTAGGGACAACACCAGCATTCACTAAACGCCAGTAGGGATACTCAGGTGACCTTGCATTTGTACTAAAAGATTTATACTGCCTTCCATGTAGCGCAACGGGCTGAGCAACCAGCTGATTTTTTTTCCAACCATGCTGATGAAAATAATTTGCAACACTACCAATTGCATCATTGTCGTCTTCCATTAAATTGGCATGCCCTTTCCCAATAAAATCGACGGCATAAAAGCGATAGCTACTGGGCATAAATTGCGGCTTACCCATCGCTCCTGCATAAGATCCCTTATACGTGATCAGTGGCACATGATGCTCTCGACACAATAAAAAGTACTCTTTAAGTTCTTTCGTAAAAAATGCGGACCGTTTGGGATAATAAAAAGCAAGTGTTGAAAGCGCATCCAGCACACGATAAGTACCTTGGTGCTTGCCATATAACGTCTCAACACCAATAATTGCAACAATCATTGACGCTGGCACGTCATATTTCTTCTCAGCTTTGAGCAAAGCCTCATGATTTTGTTGCCAAAATTGTAATCCTTCATGCAAACGCTGAGGTGTTAAAAACACGGCTTGGTAAGCATCCCATGATTTTTTTTCATAAGGTCTTTCCATCGATTCAATAATTTGAGGCTGGTATCGCGCCTCACGTAGTGCATTGACAACTTCTTGACGTGTAAAATGATGCTCTTTTACAAGCTCTTGTATAAATAAGTCCACTCCTTTCCTTTGTAAAAGAGTCGCATCCGCAAACACACCTTTCGCTAAGAGGCATAAACCTATTCCGAACCACAATCCAACGCTTCTCCACATCGCAACATCCCTGGGGCTTTGATAAGTCTTCACGATTATGTCATGTTGAGGTAATTCTATCTACCCCACCTCATAGAAATAAGATAGAATCACCCTGGTTTAAAATAAGGTAGATGCAGTGATCGATTTAAAAAATATCCGAAATTTCTCAATTATCGCCCATATTGATCATGGCAAGTCGACACTTGCTGACCGATTTATTCAACACTGTGGTGGATTATCCGAACGTGAAATGGGCGCTCAAGTCTTAGACTCTATGGATATTGAGCGGGAACGCGGCATTACTATTAAAGCGCAAAGCGTTTCACTTCAATACACAACACGAAACGGTGAAACCTATTTACTCAACTTTATTGATACACCAGGACATGTTGATTTTAGTTACGAAGTCTCACGATCACTTGCTGCTTGTGAAGGTGCGCTATTGGTCGTCGATGCAGCCCAAGGTGTTGAAGCTCAAACTGTTGCCGTCTGCTACACGGCCATTGATCAATCACTTGCGGTACTGCCCGTATTAAATAAAATTGATTTGCCTCAGGCTGAACCTGAACGCGTCATCGCTGAAATAGAAGATATCATCGGCCTTGAGGCGCGTGACGCCATTCGCGTTAGTGCAAAAAATGGGCTTGGTGTTCAAGATGTTCTTGAGGCCATTATTACGCATATCCCTCCGCCAGAAGGCGACCCAAACGCACCCGTACAGGCACTCATCATTGATTCTTGGTTTGACAGTTATCTTGGCGTAGTTTCTTTGGTCAGGATTTTTAATGGTACCTTATGTAAAGGCGATAAAATGCGCGTCATCTCTACTGGACGCGCTTATGAGATATCACAAATTGGTGTATTTACGCCCAAACGCACACCCACTGGGAAACTCAAGGCAGGTGAAGTCGGTTATGTGGTCGCAGGAATTAAAGATATCCAGGGTGCGCCCGTGGGTGATACGTTAACACTTGAAAAAAATCAAGCACTTGCACCACTCCCTGGTTTTAAGCGCGTTAAACCACAAGTATATGCTGGGCTTTTTCCAATACACTCGGACGATTTTGAAGAGTTTCGTGAAGCATTGGCAAAATTAAGTTTAAATGATGCATCTTTGTTTTATGAGCCCGAATCTTCTGAAGCGTTGGGTTTTGGATTTCGCTGTGGATTTCTGGGTATGCTCCATATGGAAATTATTCAAGAGCGCTTAGAGCGAGAATATAATCTAGAACTCATTTCAACCGCACCGACGGTGATTTATCAACTCGAGACCACCAAGGGCGAGCTACTCATTATCGATAATCCATCTAAACTGCCCCCTGCTCAACAGATTGAGCGTATGTTTGAACCGATTGTGCGTGCAAATATTCTTGTGCCGCAAGATTACCTTGGCGCTATCATGAGTCTTTGTGTGGAGCGACGTGGCACTCAAGTGAACATGACCTACAGTGGCCGGCAAGTGTCTGTCGTTTATGATATCCCAATGAGCGAAGTTGTCTCCGATTTCTTTGATAGATTAAAATCTATCAGTCGCGGTTATGGTTCATTGGACTATAACTTTTTAAAATTTGAAGAGGCCGATTTAGTCAAAATGGACACGCTCATTAATGGCGATCGTGTCGATGCACTCTCTGTGATTGTACATCGCAGCGCTGCTCAAGCACGCGGTAAAGCACTGGCAGAAAAAATGCATGCGCTGATTCCTCGCCAAATGTTCGATGTCGCTATTCAAGCTGCAATAGGTTCACACATCATCGCAAGGCAAACGGTAAAAGCACTTCGTAAAAACGTGATTGCAAAATGCTATGGTGGTGATGTATCACGAAAACGTAAATTGCTTGAGAAACAAAAAGCGGGTAAAAAACGCATGAAACAGGTGGGACATGTCGAAATTCCACAAGAAGCGTTCATGGCAGTTTTTCAAACTGAAAGAAAAAAATAGGACAATATTAATATGAATTTTGCTTTAATTCTTGTAGCTCTTACAGCACTGACTGGATTCATCACATTACTGGATATCCTTTATTTTGAAAAAAAACGACAAAAAAATGCTTCAATGCCTAAATTGATTGAGCATGCACGTTCTTTTTTTCCTGTGTTTCTTGCCGTTATCCTATTTCGCTCTTTTCTCATCGAGCCTTTTCGTATTCCTTCTGGCTCTCTAGAACCTACGTTGCTCGTGGGCGATTTTGTTGCTGTCAACAAATTCATTTATGGCATTCGCCTACCCGTGATAGAAAAGAAAATTTTCTCTATTGTACATCCCAAAACAGGCGAAATTGTGGTTTTCCGATGGCCACCTGACCCTAGCCTTGATTACATCAAACGCGTCATTGGCGTACCAGGAGATACGGTTGCTTATCGTGACAAAAAATTATATATCAATGGAAAAGAGGCCTCTCAAACATTTTTAAACTACGAAGTGGATCCCGCCTCAGGACGAACTGTGGCACGATACCAAGAAAATTTAAATGGCATTGTTCACGACATCTACACTCGACCGGGTGCGCCAGTGGGTGATTTTGAAGTTAAAGTACCTCAAAACGCTTATTTTTTAATGGGTGACAACCGTGACGATAGTGCGGACAGTCGATACTGGGGCGTCGTTGAAGATAAATATTTACGTGGCAAAGCTTTTTTAATTTGGATGAGCTGGGATAATCAACAATATGCCGTCCGATTCAATCGTATTGGACATCTTATTTCTAGCATGAGGTCACATTGAAAGACTTAAGACGCTTAATAGAACGACTGGAATACACGTTTACCGATTTAAAATATCTTCACGTTGCGTTAACGCATCGAAGTGCTGCAAGTAATCACAACGAACGTCTTGAGTTTCTTGGTGATGCGATTCTAAATACAGTCATTACAACAGCACTTTTTCATCGGTTTCCCGATAAAAATGAAGGCCAATTAAGCAGACTTCGAGCGCACTTGGTTAAAGGTGAGATGCTCGCACAAGTTGCTTTAGAAATTCACTTAGGCGATTTTTTATTTTTAGGACCGGGTGAACTCAAAACAGGTGGCTTTCGTCGCAGCTCTATTTTAGCAGATGCATTAGAAGCAGTTTTTGCAGCAATCTTTCTTGATGGTGGATTTCATGCCGCTCAGGCTGCAATCCTAGCACTTTATAAGACGCGTTTAGACGATAATTTAACTGCGCTAAATACAAAAGACCCTAAAACAGAGCTCCAAGAATACTTACAAGCACGTAAAAAACCACTCCCTGAATATACACTCTTAAGTGCTATAGAAACCGAATTGGAAACTAGTTTTGAGGTCAACTGCAAGGTCTACTCACCGTCACAAGACAACGCGCTTCAAACCACTGGCGTTGGGCAAACACGTCGCAAAGCAGAACAAGAGGCAGCACAGACTTTACTGAATTTACTAAAAGAGATAAGCGGACTATGAAAAAATTAAGATGTGCTGTAATTGGCGTGGGTTATTTGGGCCATTTTCACGCACAAAAATATCAGCAAATCGAGCACGCAGAATTAGTTGCTGTTTGTGACATTGACCCTGACGTTGCAAAAAAGGTTTCTCAAGCCTTAAATGTCGCACCTTTTATCGATTATCATGATTTATTTGGACGTGTTGATGCCGTCAGTATCGCCGCAACCACACAATTTCATTATGACATCGCTAAAGCATGCCTGGCTCAAGGAATTCATGTGCTTCTTGAGAAACCAATGACACAAACAGTAGAAGAAGCAGAGTCGTTAGTTCAGCTCGCAATAGAACAGGGTGTCAAACTTCAGATTGGACATCTTGAACGATTTAACGCCGCACGTCTCGCGCTAACACCTTATCTCCACGAACCTTTATTTATCGAGTCTCACCGTCTTGCACCCTATACACCAAGAGGTGCTGATGTGAATGTTGTACTCGATTTAATGATTCATGACATTGATATCATTCAATCTATTGTTAATGCCCCAATTCGCTCTATTGATGCACAGGGTGCTCCTGTTCTCTCTTCTTCAATTGATATTGCTAATGCACGCATTACGTTTGAAAGTGGATGTGTTGCAAACGTAACAGCCAGCCGAGTCAGTTTTAAGACTGAACGTAAAACACGTATTTTTCAACGTCATAGTTATATCTCTGTGGATTATCAAGAAAAACAATTTGCTGTTTTTGAGAAAGGTGACGGCGAAATGTTTCCCGGGATCCCCAATGTATTACGTCATCAAATCGATATTGAAAAAACAGATGCCTTACTAGAGGAAATTAAGGCTTTTACGCGCTGTATTATCGACGACACTCAACCTTTAGTCACCGCCGAAGAAGGTAAATCGGCACTAGCAACAGCAGCTGCAATCACTCAACGTATTGAAAATCACCTCACTCAGCATGACACAACTACAAATGTCTAAACATGTGGTGATCGTTGCAGGGGAAGCTTCCGGCGATCACCACGGCGCAACATTGGTACATGAACTGAAAGCACGCAAGGGAGAGCATTATCAATTTAGCGGTATTGGTGGACAACGACTACAGCGTGCCGGCGTTACGCTGTTGTGCGATCTAGCACAACATGGTGTTACAGGTTTAGTCGAAGTACTTCGACATATCCGTGTGATACGACAAGCTTACAAACAATTACAACAACATTTGATAGACACACGCCCTGATTTACTTATTTTAATTGATTACCCTGGGTTTAATTTACGTATCGCTCGATTTGCAAAACAAACACTTGGCATTAAAATTTTATACTATATCAGTCCACAAATTTGGGCTTGGAAAGCAAAACGAATTAACGTCATTGCTAAAAATGTTGATCACATGGCCGTGATCTTGCCTTTTGAAAAAACCTATTACGAAAAAGCCAATATTCCGGTTTCTTTTGTTGGTCACCCTTTAGTTCAACGTATTGCACAGGTAAAAACACAACACCCCAAGCGCGCAGACTATGGACTTCCGCACGACAAAAAAATGATTGCCTTACTTCCGGGTAGTCGTGTGAATGAAATAGAACAACATATGCCAGTTTTTTACAGTGCCGCAAAAAAAATACATGCCCAACACCCTGCTTTACATTTTGTCATCCCCGTCGCTGAAACACTTGAGCTTTCACGTCTGCAACACTATTGGCCTGACCGCACAATTCCCTGCTCATTTATCAAAGGACATGCACTAGAGATTGCTTACTGTAGCGATATTCTCATTGTCGCCTCAGGAACTGCATCTTTAGAGTGCGCTTTACTCAATAAACCAATGGCCATTGTCTATAAAGCATCTTTGTTAACGTACATTTTAGTCACAAAGCTCATCCGCGTGAATTATCTTGGATTATCTAATTTACTACTCAATCAAATGGCAGTTCCTGAGTTACTACAATACGACTGTAATCCAAATGAGGTAGCTCATATGATTCATCTTCTGTTAACCGATCAAAAATACACGCATCACATGCATCAAAAATTAACCGAGTTAGAACATCAACTATCGCTTGCACAAATTGACTGTTCACTTCCAGCACTTGTGACTACACTTCTCGCTCCATCATGATTTTTTCATCAACCCCCATTGCATCACAAGCTATCAATGTTATAATGCCGCCTGTGCCGGGGTGGCGGAACTGGTAGACGCGCCGGATTCAAAATCCGGTGGTGGTGACACCGTGTCGGTTCGATTCCGACCCTCGGTACCATTGAGTACTTTTTAGCAGCCCTCAATGACTCGCAACGGCACAAACAAGACCTACTTTCATCTGAAAATTAAAATATCAATTCTGTGAAAATATAAAAATTAGTTTTATTGATCAATATATTATCACTGATATCATACAACGAACAATATCATCACTTCTCTATCTTTAGAAATGGACAATAATACTTGCAAAAAAAAGCCAACACGCTAACATGAAGGCATTGTTTTTAACTGCAAGGAACATGATGCGACTTGCTTTTTTGCCGCTTATTTTGATTCTCCCAACAACACACTATGCAGCCACGCCTATCAATGGTTGGTACAGTGGCCTATTCGCAGGCTACGCCTATATTCCAAGCAATGTGAATAAAGTGAACTACAATACTCGTTACACAGATGCCACACACAAAGCAGGATACTTAGCGGGTGGAAATCTAGGTTATAAAAGCAATCCGTTGCGCTATGAGGCTGAACTCAGCTACTTCAATGCCAATGTCGCGCATTTTTCACAAAATAATATTCGTCAAGATAATGTCGGCGGCTATAACAATGGCATTTCCGGTATGGCAAATATTTACTATGACTTTTCAGGCATTGTATCTTGTTTAGAGCCTTATCTTGGATTTGGTATTGGATATGCATGGTTGCGCGAACAATTAAACAACCTCACGTCAAACACACAAACAAACTTTAGAATAAACAGCAGCGCATTTGCATACCAAGGACTCGCAGGGATCACTTATAACTTTGCTGAAAATTATGCTATAAATATCGGTTATCGTTATATTAGAACACCCAACATGTTTAGCTTTGGGACTACATTTCAAAGTCATTTCGCAGTGCTCGGCGTCTCCTATCGCTTTGATGATGCACGTTATAAATAATAAAGGATAAAACATGCGCTCAATTAGGACAATGACGATTGTTAGTACTTTTCTTTCGTGTGCTCATGCCGCGACACCTGTACCAGGGCTTTATGCTGGCGGCATTTTCGGAGGAACTTATCAACATAATGTCAATGGAGTAACTAATACAAACACGATTATCGATCAACTCTCTATCCCTTTATCAGAGATTCCATCTATCGTCGCCAATAAAAACATCAATACTACCTTGGGTTATAAAGTCCTCATCAACGGCGGCGGTCAACTTGGTTTTCGATTTTGCGACAATTTTCGTCTTGAGCTCGAGGCGCTATATAATAACAATCCCTATAACTTTCTTAACATCAACAACGTTACAATCTACAATAATTCAAGTACAACCGCAGGATTTCGCTTACATGGCGCCACCACAAGCGGCTTAGGTTTAGTGAATATTTACTACGATTTCCTGGGAGATGGAAGTAGTAATGTGGTTCCTTATATCGGTGGCGGCGGTGGCTATGCTTATATTTACAATGTTGTTAAAATTTTCTACAACGGTGAACTTGTGACACCAAATAACCAAAGCATTAAAAGCCACAACTCTGCACTGGTTGGACAAGCAATCATTGGGTCCAGCTACTTTATGGATGACTTCTTCTCTATTGCTATTGACTTCAGATACTACACCACACCGGTGCAAAAATTCATAACTAATATTCACTCAACACAAAACGTACAACTCCAAGTCTATTCATTCAATGTGATCTTCAATGGAGCATTAGAGCTTGGCTAAGATATGGATTTCACCGGCAAACATTTTCCCCTCTCTGCTTGCTGCAGATGCTATGCGCCTTGGAAAGGAGATTGCAGAACTCAAAACCCTAGGTATCACAACAGTTCATTTAGATATCATGGATAATCATTATGTCCCTAATTTGTCTTTTGGTCCACATATTGCAAAACACATCAAAACACATTTTCCCGAGCTTCATCTAGATGTTCATTTAATGGCAACTCCAGTTGACACGCTGATCGAATCATTTGCAACCGCCGGGGCCAATCGAATTAGCATCCATCCTGACGCAACCACAGATCTTGATAAAAGTCTTGACTCAATTCGCTCGTTGGGTTGCGAAGCGGGATTAGTCTTAAATCCAACAACATCTAGTACATGTCTGACATGGTGCGCACATCATCTTAGTTTTGTGTTACTCATGACCGTAAATCCTGGTTTTGGTGGCCAAAAATTAATTCCTGACGTCATTCCCAAAATAAAACAATTAGCAAAGGACTATCCCACGCTCGATATTGCTGTTGATGGCGGCATCGACACAAGTAACATCCAAAGACTCGCCGAAGCAGGAGCCAAAACATTTATCATCGGTTCAGCTTTATTTAACACTCATGACTACAGAACGACATTAAACAATCTATGCGGATTATAGCTCACCTCTGTCTCTTAGCACCGCTACTCTGGCATACCGCAGGTCATGCCTCTGAAGCTTACTTAAATCGCTTTAACCATTATCTCACTTGGAGTCAACAACTTCCTGCAACACCCACACCAGACTTTCTTAAGTTTATTCATGAAGATAAACCACTTGCCATGAAATTACGTGAAAAATGGTTGTACGATCTCGCACAACATAATGATTGGCATGCTTACCTTACGCATTATCAACCCTCGGCTGATCTCAGCTTACAATGCTACGCTCAATTCGCGTTATATCAAAAAGGACAACAAAAAAAAGCGATCGAAAATTCAAAAGTACTGTGGCTCACCGGTCAATCACGTCCACCTGCTTGTGATAAATTATTTACCTTGCTGTTGAATGATCAAGTCCTTGACAATCAGTTGATTGAAGAGCGCGTAAAACTTGCTCTTGCTGAACGTAACCTTTCTCTTGCGACGTATTTATTGAAAAAACATGAACCACAACTGGCTTCTAAACTCGATGCAATACATCAATCTCCAAAACAAATTCAACAACTTAAACCAGGCGCTTTAAATGCTGAGTTCTATCTCTACGGTATCAAGCGCATGCTGTTACACAATGTTGATCATGCGAGTCAACTCTGGCAACAAGCAAAAACACATGGCTTATTGAACGAAGCACAACAACAACAACTCATTGCTCAAATCGCCATCTATACATCGATTCGTAATAAAAATGATGCAAGCACTTGGTTTTCTCGTATTAAACAAGAATTTATGAATGAATCTTTATTAGAATGGCAGATTCGCTTTGCATTAAAAAAATATCAATGGGCTGAAGTTGAGCGTCTCATCCAACACTCAACCAATCAAGACACACCCATTTGGCAGTACTGGCTTGCTCGCTCAAAAGAAGCACGCGGTTTACGTCCTGAAGCCATTGAAATTTATAAAAAACTTGCAGAGCATCGTCATTATTATGGTTTTCTAGCAAGTATCCGTCTTCATCAGCCACTTGAGTTTTTACATGAAACATCGAATTTAAATACAGCGTCATTGCTGATTTATAAACCCGTGACTGATCAATTAGAAACATTATATCGCAACAAACAAACGACAACTGCTTCAAAATTAGCCAACGATTTTGCAAGCGAGCTTCCTAAAGACGAAAAAAGCGCTTTTGTGCATTGGTTAGCTAATAACTTAGGCTGGGTGGGTAAATCTGTTTATTTAAGTAACGATGAAGCACTGGTCAATCAATTGACACTGCGTTTCCCATTGGCTTATCGCGCTGAAATCAAGCAGCAAAGTCAGCGTTATCACGTTTCAGAGGCATTAATTTACGCCATCATTCGTCAAGAAAGCGCTTTTCGTGATGATGCCCTCTCTTACGCGGGTGCTCATGGTCTCATGCAACTCATGCCTAAAACAGCCCGCTGGATTTCAAAAATACACCACATCTCTTATCAAAATAAGCAACAACTCTTTACATTGACGAAAAATATTCATCTCGGTGTCGCTTATTTATCTCATTTATCAAAACACTACAATCAACAACTACTACTCACCGTTGCCGCTTATAATGCCGGCCCGACACAAGTGCGTGTTTGGTTGAATGCCTATCCTTTAAAAGAAGCAGATATCTGGATAGAGGCCATCCCTTTTTATGAAACACGCAATTATATCAAAAGTGTTATCTCTTATTATGCCGTTTATCAATTTCAATTGAAAGAAAAACCCCGTCTAGACGCATTTATGAAACCGTATACGGATTCATCGTAGGAAGCACGATATCCACATCAAACTCAGACAATCGAACCGTTGTTGGTGTCATTGTCACACTATGTTGATCCATCACCGATTCACCAAAAGAATAAACAATGCGCTCTTTACCCAAAGACGCCTGTTCGTCATTTAGACGTTTAACGGCCTCAATCTTCTCATTCTTTTCTTGATACATATGAAGCGCTTCATTGGTGAAGCGCTGTTTCAAAAGATGCATCGTTTCTGTCGGCGATAAGATGACTGCACTTGCATTATTTCCACCAAACCCTTTTGAATTTAAAATAGTGGCTCCTATCTCTTGCCCGGCCTCACCCACATAGCAATGATCAAGCAAAATAGATAGATTTGAGGCATAGACATCATCAGCAATATGATCTACCGTTTTAATACCAGGGATCCATCCATAAGCCCAAACACCTAAGGTTGTTGCAAGTTGATCGCCAGCAGCCACGCCAACAGAATGACCAAGGTATGATTTCACAGCGGTTACTGGCCAATGTGCAATTGAAAATGTTTTTGCAACTTCATTCAAAATATGGCTCTCCGTCGTGCGATTTTGTGGTGTACCAGTACCATGTGCTTGCACATACGTTTGTTGTAATCCCTCATCACCTAAGATTGCGCGTATCAATGACGCTGCTTTAGCAACAGTAATATAATTACCTATACCAGGGCCTGCAATTGATTTTTTATTACCATCAGCATGTACAAACACATCGGCGACAGCACCATAGATATGTGCACCCATTGTCAGTGCCAAAGCATCATCCATTAACACAAAAAATTGCGAAGCTTCAGCAAGTGTAAACCCTACATTGGTCGAAAAAGGCCGACAAGCACGACGATGATCGGGCGTTGTTCTATTGTCCATCTGGCACAACTGCTCATCTGTTGCCAAAGCACCCATCACTCGAAAGCCTTCGATAATATCAGGCACCACAGGCGCCTCAGCGCCGCCAACAACCGCAACTCGCGAACGACCCGACTG
>JAHFRX010000126.1 GCA_023266075.1 Legionellaceae bacterium
CATCCTTCGTGTACCTCAAGGTAACGTAAATCTCTATCACTAAACATCGCTTGTTGGCTTAACCGAATGCTGTCGGCTCCTGCTGAGGCATCCGCAACCATCCCATCACTCACCATGACTGTGATTTTATCTTGATGATGATGAAAAAACGGGCTTAAACGCATTTGAAGCAGTGCTTGCGCTTCCTCTGGCGTATGTCGCTTCACATCAGCTTCCGACTGCAACTGTACGTCCAGGGCCGTCAGTACATCAAACAATAGCGTCCCCATCAAAGAAAGTTTTGGCCCGCCAGCATAAAAAACATCACTGGGACTGCCATATAGCTCCGTCGATAGTTCTGAAAATAATGGCGTACCACGAGCATCCAGCATCTGAACAGCACGAATATATTCTTCGCATTGACGTTTTATTAGGCGTGTCTCTGCACTATATTGACCCAGCTGATTCTGCGTGTCTCGTAAAATCCCACGAAATTCTTCTATTTTAGCTTGTGAATCAAAGGGTAGTGGATGCTGCTGATAATAAGCCAAGTCCACAGCCGGCATCGACTCACCTTTTTTACGCAAAAAATCTGCTTTAATCGCATCATCCCACTTAATACAATCCAGAATGCGAATTTTGCGCTGTGCCTCAATAATGCGCTTTGACAACGTTTTAATAATCTTTAATTCAGCAGGTTTATCAGTCATCATTTATACTTAAGATTTAGGCGGTATAATACTGACTTTACGTCGTCCTTCCGGTGTCGGCAAATCATAAAATCCACTCATATTTGAACGCGTTAAAGGTGGTGACACAACCAATGACGACCCATTCTGACTTTCTAAATATTGCTGCTTATCATTTGTCGTATATTTTGTAGAACACCCCATCAAACAACAGCAAAAACCAACTATCCATCCGAATTTTTTCACAGCATATCCTTCTATAACAAACCTAATGTTTGCAACACATCACCCAACGCCACATGATGTGCCGCACTCAATGACGTTAAAGGGAGTCTCAGCTCATCTTTGAGTAATCCCATTTGCGCCATCGCCCATTTTACAGGGATTGGGTTTGATTCAACAAACAATAATCGATTTAACGTTAAAAGTTGCTCATGAACCTCAAGACACAAATCGCGATCGCCATCTATCCCTGCATCGCATAACTTCGCCAAATGCTTTGGTACAATATTTGCTGTGACGGAAATCACACCTTTGGCTCCCGACAACATCCATTCTGCTGATGTTAAATCATCCCCACTATAGACATCTAATTTCGCCTCTGTCTTTTGCACAATTTCTTGTAAACGAGATAATTGACCTGTCGCTTCTTTAATACCGACAATATTTGAAATAGACGCCAATCTCGCTACAGTTTCCGGTTGTATATCACATGCTGTCCGAGAAGGGACATTGTATAAAATAATAGGCATCGCAACAGCTGAGGCGATATGGCTGTAATGCTGATACAACCCCTCTTGCGTCGGTTTGATATAAGCGGGCGTCATGATCAAAGCGCCATGCGCCCCGCACTCCATTGCAAATCGAGTGAGCTCGATACATTCTTTCGTCGCATTCATTGCCGTTCCTGCAATCACAGGAACTCGTTCTTTTACTGCATCAACAACCGTTTCAATCACCAAGCATTTTTCATCATGCGATAAAGTTCCCGCTTCACCCGTTGTTCCTGCAGCAATGATCGCCGCAGTACCGCTACTGATTTGAAACTCTACTAATTCGCGCAATTTCTCCAAATCGATGTCATCTCGATTCATGGGTGTCACCAACGCTACCATGCTCCCGCGAAACATAATCCCTCACTCAGATAATGATTTATCCTCCATAGTACTGAGATATGCATTTGTTCTCAAGTTTTTAAAGAATGCGCTGCCAGTGATTGGAGTAAATCAACGCATAATCATTGCCTCCACTCTCATGATAGCGTAAGATCTTCTTGGAAATGCTTTATATGGAACTCTTATGGCACGTTACTTAAACCCCAAAGCGGATGTCGTCTTTAAAAAAATCTTCGGTGATCATCCACATTTGTTGATTAGTTTTTTGAATGCAGTGCTACCGCTTTCTCCAACGCATGCCATTGTTGAATTATCTTATTTACCCAATGAAAATGTCCCGGTTATCCCAGAGTTTAAACATACCATTGCTGATGTCAAATGCAAAGACGCCCAAGGGCGAACCTTCATTGTCGAAATGCAAATGAACTGGACGGATTGCTTCAAACAACGATTATTATTTAGCGCAAGTCAAGCCGTTGTTAAACAATTAGAAAAAGGGGAAGATTATAAGTTTTTACAACCGGTTTATGGCTTGGGAATTGTCGCAACCATTTATGAAAAAACATCTCCAGAATGGTATCATCATTATCAATTGGTTAAACAAAGCAATGCTCATCATGACGATGTCATTGACCACCTACAACTAATATTCATTGAGCTACCCAAATTTCCTGTACACTCATCTAAAGAAAAACAATTACGTTTATTATGGTTACGTTTCTTACGTGAAATTGATGAAAATACTCAAACGGTCGCACAAGATTTACTTGACATTCCAGAAATCGCAGAGGCCATTCAATTAGCTCAAGAATCGGCTTATTCTCAAGGTGAACTTTCATTATATGAAGCCTATTGGGACCAAGTCAGTCGAGAAAAATCGTTATTGTCGGCAAGTTATGAGCAAGGTGTGGCTCAAGGTATAGCTCAGGGCATGGCTCAGGGCATGGCTCAAGGTATAGCCCAGGGCATAGCCCAAGAAAGATATGAAATTGCACGACATTTAATACAGTCGAATATTCCGGTGGACATCATCATGCATGTCACAGGATTATCACGTGAAGAATTATTAAAATTAGCAAAATAAATGCTCTTCCATCATTCAGACTATACTCCGGATTTGCATGACATTTTCGGAGTATAGTCTAAAAAATAATTGATTCCAGTCGTTGTCCACATCTTGATCTACACTTAAGATAATAATTTGATCAAAAAGGTATTATTATGATCAAAATAGTGTATCGTGTCACAATCGCCGGGCAAGCCTGTTTAACTGATTAAAACAACGATAAATTTTTTAAAAAAAGTCAAAAAAGTAATTGACACAGGTTTTGTGAAAAATTGCATAATTTCCCCAATTATTCTCGATCAGTAATATTATGCGTTATAAGATCGTTGAGATCTTGTTTAAGCCATTATAATGTCACTAAACGTACCCCGTCCAGGGCTAGTTTTCAAACGAGCTAATAACAGGCTTAAAACCAGAAAAAGTTGTGCAAAAAATGTCGTGATATGGCGGTATCTGTAACAATACAGCATTGATAGCACATGAATCGTAATGAGATCAAAAAAGTCCTCAATGAATTAACAGCCGACATCGATACGATTGAGGACAAAAAGGCTGTAACCATTATCAAAGTATTGGTTAATCTCGTTGAAATGTTGGTTGAAGAAAATTCTCTTCTCAGAGAAGAGAATCAAAAACTGCGTGATGAAATCAATCGCCTCAAAGGGGAGCAAGGCGTGCGACACGAGGTCGCTATACAAACTGTTGCGACAGAGAGCCACCTGTACGCAACCTACGGTTCCGTCAGTAGTTTCCTACCTGAACATGCGATTGGAGTAATCCGATGGTGTGAAGCTTCAGGGACAACGAAGCCGCGGGAAACCGTAGATAAGTCCGCGAGGACGAATCGAATCTGCTAGCACAAAGCGGAGAGGAGCCAGGGATGAGTGGTATGGTTAATGTAATGTAAACTTTCGATAAACGTCGTTACCCCTGAGGAGCCAAAAGTGCTGAAAGGCTCTAACCAAAACGGTACTGTAAATCAAAGAAGGCAGGCTTCCTTGTCCTGCTTTCACGGATAATACGATTGCCGGCGGATAGAAAGAACCTAACCCATTCAGTTTGTGAAGTGGAACGTGGCAACCCCGTATGACTCCCTGTGTATAGGGACAGTGCGTCGCAAGACACACCTAAGGTTGTGCGGGAACGGGAGGTCAGCAAAAGCGAATGCCTTGCTGTAATGGTGAGGATACTGATTGAAACATCATCAGGCACGAAAGTGAGCCCACGGCTGACTGGTCTTTGAGCGCGAGAGAGTTTGGAGAATCGATAGCATGAGGAAAAGCAAATGACGGCAGCAGCAGTACAGCTGACTGGTGCATCCCCAGCGTCAGCAACATGGGATTCCATCAACTGGAAGAACACAAAAACTGAAGTACGTCGACTGCAAATGCGTATCGCGAAAGCTGTTAGCGAAGGTCATCACGGCAATGTAAAAGTGTTGCAATGGTTACTGACGCACTCATTTCATGCCAAGTTATTGGCGGTGAAACGAGTTGTACAAAACAAAGGGGGCAAAACACCTGGCGTTGATAAAATCATTTGGAAAACACCACAGCAAAAGATGGAGGCAGCACAATCATTAACACGGAGGAGTTATCAAACTCAACCGCTCAAAAAACTTTAGTCATCACCTTATATCGCGATTCTGGGATGACAACACCGGCGATTGAACGTTTTCTCAAAACATTCGACTTGCAGATTTCTCATGGCAAAATTTCGTCATGGCTAACGGAAGATCATGATATTTTCCACGCAGAAAAAGAAGACATCATCGGTGCAGGCTTCGCCGCAAGTCCCTACCAACAAATGGATGACACAGGGAGTCGAGTCAATGGCAAAAATCATTATACTCATGTGTTGTGCAATGATTTTTTTACTGCGTATTTTACCAGACCCGGAAAAGACCGATTAACTCTGTTGGAATTATTGTGTCGAGATCAATTAATGTTTCTGTTCAACCAGGATGCGCTTGTGATCATGGCTGATTTTGGTCTTGCTAAAAAATGGTTGACCCATATAGAGCCTATG
>JAHFRX010000127.1 GCA_023266075.1 Legionellaceae bacterium
ACGCCGCTTTACTTCCTAAAGAAATTCGAACGCCTGTGATACGTCCTTTAAATAAAAGTGTGTATGCACAATATACGATTGAAGTGAAAGAGCGTAATGCCGTACAAAAAGGGTTGCAAGAGCGGGGGATTCCAACGGCGGTGCATTATCCTTATGGTCTGCATCAACAACCAATTTTAAAGCAATTGTTTCCTGAAGAAAGTCATTTTCCAGTGACGGAGCATGCCGCAAAACATGTTTTAAGTTTGCCGATGCACCCCTATCTTTCTGTAGAACAACAAGTTGAAATTGTTGATGCACTGAAAGATGTGCTTGATGTTGCCGTAGAAGTATAGGAGAAAAAATGAGACTTATAAAGCGTGTGCTTTCGATCGATTTGCCATCACATGTAGGGCAGCGAGTAAGAGTTTGTGGCTGGTTACATGCGTTGCGCTCTTTTGGAAAAATGCATTTCCTCATTTTACGTGATAGAAAAGGGCTATCTCAGATTATTGTACAGGACGCCCAAGATTTCGCGCGTTTGCGAGCGCTACAAGTAGGCTCCGTACTGACGGTGTTAGGAGACGTTTCTGAAAATGATAAAGCGCAACTGAAGGTAGAGGTGACACATCCTGAAATTACGATTGATGTCGCCATTACTGAGCCTCCATTGATAGAGTATGTCAAGCCTGAAATTCCTTATGAGTTGGATTTTATCTTGGATCATCGTGCGCTATCGCTTCGAAATCGAAAAATACAAGCTATTTTTACGATTCAAGCAGAAATCGCACATGCTTATCGACAATATATGCATGATATTGTTGGTGCGGTGGAATATTTTTCACCCAATATCATTGGTGCATCGAGTGAAGGGGGTGCAGAATTTTTTAATGTGGATTATTTTGGTTATACCGCAACTTTAGCGCAAAGTAGTCAGTTGTATAAGCAAGTGATGGTGGGTGTCAATGAACGTGTCTTTGCACTCATGCCATTTTTTAGAGCAGAAAAATCTCATACAACACGTCATCTCTCTGAAGGTAAACAGTTTGAGTTTGAGATGGGTTTTTTTGATGATTGGCACGAGTTAATGGACATTCAAGAAGGTGCTATAAAAGCAATTTTGTCGCATCTTAAAGCCTTTTGTGCGGATGCTTTAGCGTTATTAGAAGGACAGTTGATTCAAGCACCACTGGACGTTTCTTTTCCGAGATTAACTTTTAAAGAAGCACTGCAGATCTATTTTGAGCGAACAGGTATTGATGAGCGTGCTGAAGATGATTTGAGTCCTGCAGCAGAAAAAGAACTTTGCCAATATGTTTTAGAAACGTATGGTACGGCGTTAGTGTTTGTGACGGACTGGAAGACCAGTAAACGTCCTTTTTATTCTTTTCCTAAACCCATACAGCCAGAGCTGACGAATACGTTTGATTTATTGTGTGCGGGGACTGAGATTACATCAGGAGGACAACGTCGGCATACGTACGAGGCAATGCTAGAAGGTATTCAACTGAAGGCCATGGATCCTGCTAGTTTTGAAGATTATTTGAGTATTTTCAAATTTGGCATGCCGATGCATGGTGGGTTTGGCATGGGGCTTGAGCGTTTGACGATGACATTGTTGAAGCTTGAAAATATCCGTGAAGCATCTTTATTTCCGTCGGATCCGAAACGTATCGCCGGTCATCGCATCAAAGCAAATATTTTTTATGGGGCCGAGAATGTGCGTAATGAAATTATACGATTACTGAGGGCTCGGGATGTGTCTTTTACGCATCAGACAGAGATAGATGAAGCATCTCATGATACGAATGTTGTACGGATTAAAGCGCTTATTTTAAAAGGAAAGCAGAGTAAAAAAAATTATCAATTTAATTTACCATTTCATCTCAAAATTGATATGAAGCGTGTTGCTGAATTAGTCGGTGAAAAATGTGAGTTTGAAACGGCTGAGGTGATTGAGGAACGTTATGGCTTAAAAGTTGGCGGTATCCCGCCGTGGGGACTTTTATTGAACCTTGAGACTTACTATGATGCAAGCATTTCAGTTGCGGCATCACCTGTTGGATTTAATGTAGGACTTGCTACAGAATCAGTGATCTTAAGTGGTGCTGAACTGATTCAACTCGTAGCGCCTGTTGTTGCTCAATTTGCATTGATAGATCATTGAAATTGGAGTTTGGGTAAAAATAAGGCTTGTAAATCATTCGTAAATCGAAGGCCTAACGGTGTTATTTTCCAATGATCATGTTGGAGTGATACCAATCCTTTTTGTGCGGCAAGATCTAAAGCAGGGCGTAATCTGTCCATATGTAGATGTGTTCGAGTTTCAAATAATGTGTATGGAATAGCTTCTATCAATCGAGTCGTGTTCAGCATAAACTCAAAACAGATCTCGTCATGATCTAAGATATTTTCTGGAAGTGCTTTTTGTGTTGTAGTGAGATACGCATGGGGCATCCGATGTTTTTGTGTACGAACAATGCTTGTATCGTGATGTGTAAATTTGCCGTGTGCACCTGCACCGATGCCATAATAATCTCCAAATCGCCAGTAATTCATATTGTGAAGACATTCCTTGTTAGGCTGACTAAATGCTGAAGTTTCATAACGTGTTAGGCCATGGGCCGCAAGGTATTGAAATCCTTCTTCCTCGAGGGTGGCGGTAAAGTCTTCTGTCGGTGTGGACGGCTTTGTTTTATAAAAGACAGTGTTGGGTTCGATGGTGAGTTGATACCATGAGAGATGCTCTGGTGAAAAACGCAATGCTGTCTGAAGATCAGCGAGTCCCTCTTCGAGCGTTTGATGAGGTAAACTGTGCATTAAGTCAATATTGAGGTTGTCAAATCCTGCAAGACGCGCGATGTGAATTGCGTCTTTAGCTTGTGCACCATCGTGGATACGTCCTAATGCCTTCAAATGACGGTCTTGAAAACTTTGTATGCCGAGGGATAAGCGATTGATACCTAATGCATGATAGTCTCGAAAGCGTTGCGTATCGACGGTACCGGGATTTGCTTCTAGGGTGATTTCAATGTCTTTTGAGAAAGATAACTGTTGTTTAAGGCCATGAAATAGTGCTTCATAAGCATCTGCTGAAAATAAGCTAGGCGTGCCGCCACCGATAAAAATGGAATAAATTTCTCGTGCGGGCTTGGTATAAAGCTCATGGCTTAAATCGTCTAATAACGCTTTAACATAAGCCATTTCAGGGCGTTGAGCAGGTGTTTTATGCGAGTTAAAATCGCAATAGGGGCATTTTTGTATGCACCAAGGGATGTGAATATATAGCGATAATGGTAACATAAGGGTATTGTGCAAAGTTTATAGTATATCACATTAGAGAGGAATACATTCATGCGTCATAAAGTGCGAGTTGCAATCACGGGTGCTGCGGGGCAGATTGGCTATGCTTTATTGTTTAGGATAGCTTCTGGACAAATGTTTGGCCAAGATACTGATGTAGAGTTGAACCTTTTAGAGCTGCCACATTCCCTTGCGAGTCTTGAAGGTGTTGCGATGGAGCTAGATGATTGTGCATTCCCACGATTGAAGAAAATTGTTTGTACCGATAAACTTGATGTGGCAATGGATGGAATTAACTGGGCACTTTTAGTTGGATCTGTCCCACGTAAGCAAGGCATGGAGCGTGCTGATTTGTTAAAAATCAATGGCGGTATTTTTATTGAGCAAGGACGTATCATCAATGAGCGTGCTGCAGACGATGTGCGTGTGTTTGTGGTAGGTAATCCGTGCAATACCAATTGTTTGATTGCAAAATATCATGCGAAAGATATTCCGGATGACCGTTTTTATGCGATGACGATGCTTGATGAGTTGCGTGCGCGTACGCAACTGGCTAAAAAAGCACAAGTGGATATCGAGTCGGTGACTGAAATGACAATTTGGGGGAACCATTCTTCAACGCAATATCCTGACTTTTATCATGCAAAAATTAATGGACAATCAGCTGCAGAAGTGATTCAAGATGATGTATGGTTGAAAGATACGTTTGTTCCTACAGTACAACAACGAGGTGCTGCAGTTATCAAAGCGCGTGGAGCCTCTTCTGCCGCTTCTGCCGCCAATGCGATTGTACAAACGGTGGTGCATTTGACGAATGATACAAAGCGTGGTGAGTCATTTTCTGTTGCATCAAGTGCCACGGGTCAATATGGTGTTGATGACGGATTGATGTTTTCTTTCCCCTCCCGCGTTGAGCAAGGGAAATTTCGTGTGATTGAAGGTGTTGATCTGAACGCTTACTCAAAAGATAAATTCAATGCGACTTTATCTGAGTTACGTTCTGAACGTGATGCTGTGAAGGATTTAGGATTGTTGGATGAGAAAGATTAATCCTTAAGTAAGTATTTATTTATTTTCCAATGTGTGTTACAATTCATCAAATTAATCATAATTTGAGGTTGTTGGAAATGAAATCTAAACTGATAGAGCTTGAAAGTGTTCGTGGTTTGAAAAGAAGAGAACTTGTTGCGAAATCTTCAGGTACTGAGACACCACTGTTTAGTGAAGAGCAGTTGGGTGTTACTTTGGAGTTTCAGTGGCTAGAGAACGCGCGTAGTCAGTTTTTTCGTTATGGAAATGTTTATCGTTGGAATTCTACAGAAGAAAATGCGCTCATAATGGCAAACGAACAAAGGTGTGATGTGATTTTTCAAGAGCAACCTACGAGCGCTTGGAAAGTCATGTCTCCGAGTGATCAAGCATGGACGTATTTAGACGCTATACTTTTATCTCAACCTATTGATGCATTTCAAACGTCAGAAGCAGTATCTGAGACCGTAAAAAGTTTATTCCCACAAGGGTTTGCCGATAAGAGCTTCTATTATGCTTGTTCTAG
>JAHFRX010000128.1 GCA_023266075.1 Legionellaceae bacterium
GATAATAATCTCTGCACAGGCTGCATCGAGTTGCTTAAATTAATGATCATGGCGGTTAAATCGATCATACCCGTTCCATTTTCTTTTTGTTATTTACTCGAGGTTTCACTCAACTCTTGCTATAGTAACCTCAATTCAACTCATTTATTATTTTATCTCAATCCATGAAAGCCAGCTCATTTACCTTAGTTCTCGAATCGTCCTACATGATCACAAGTAGAGTAAAGCATTTTGTGTTTCATTTATCAAATCAAAAAATGTTGACCTATTTACCGGGTCAATTTATCACGCTCTATTTTGAGCACCAAAGTGAAATGCTTCATCGCAGCTATAGTATTGCAAATTCACCTGATAACGCTGGTCGCATAGAATTTGCTGCAAGCTTAGCGCCTCAGGGTATTGGGTCTTTATTTCTAGACCAACTCAAACCAGGTGACATTGTTGAAGCAAAAGGGCCATTTGGTCGCTTGATTCTCAAGGAAACACCACCAAAGCGCTATGTTTTTGTTGGAACAAGCACGGGTATCACGCCTTATCGCGCCATGCTGAATACGTTAAAACACACCCTCCAAACCGAACCACTCGCTATCGTTTTGTTACAAGGTGTTCCAACCCTAAAAGATTGTCTGTACCACGACGAGTTTATTGCTTTTGCAACAAACCATGCCAACGTCACGTATTACGCATGTTTAAGTCGAGAAAAAGAAACACATCATCAACATGAGTGCTTAGGTCATGTGCAAAATGCACTGAGCAAACTTCAACTCGTACCGTCAGAAGATATCGTGTATCTGTGCGGCAATCCAAGTATGATCGATGACATTTATCAAGTCTTGCAAGATTTAGGCTTCCCAATACAACAGATTGTCCGAGAAAAATATATTTCACGTTAAGCACATAGTCGGTATACTTGTCGACTGAGTTTTCAACACCATAAAAGGAATCAGCATGTATTACCACGAATTATCTGAAACAATGGAAGAGCTGCTTGTCCCAGGCAAAGGTATTTTAGCAGCCGATGAGAGCACTGGTACAATTGCTAAACGCTTTGCCAGCATCGACATTGAGAATACCGAGACAAATCGTAAAAATTATCGACTGTTGCTCGCGACAACACCTCATTTAGAACAGTATATCAATGGCGTCATTCTCTACGAAGAAACATTCTCTCATCAAGATGAACACGGCACACCTATTGCAGAAATTTTTGCAAAAAAAGGTATTGTTCCCGGAATCAAGGTGGATAAAGGCTTGGTCTCACTTGCAAATACAGAGGGTGAAAAAGTTACACAAGGCTTAGATGGCCTTATTGATCGCCTCATGCACTTTAAAGCACACGGTGCACGTTTTGCAAAATGGCGTAATGTTTACGCCATTTCAGAATACACACCTAGCCTTACCGCGATGAAAGCAGGTGCTGAAATACTTGCACGCTATGCCGCAACATGCCAAGAAGCTGGCATTGTTCCCATCGTAGAGCCTGAAATCTTGATAGACGGAGATCACCCTATCGAACACTGCGCTGAAGTTGCTGAAATGGTCTTACACGAGGTTTTTAAAGCATTATTTATTCATCAAGTTGAACTAGAACATATTATTTTAAAGCCCAGCATGGTCACGTGTGGCAAAGACAATCCTACGTTCAGCAGCCCTGAAGAAATTGCCGACTTTACGTTGAGTGTTTTTAGAAACCACGTCCCAGCAGCAGTTCCGACGATCAACTTTTTATCTGGCGGACAAACACCAAATCAAGCCACGATGAATCTAAATGCAATTAATTCTGTCGGTGCTCAACCTTGGTTGCTCAGCTTCTCTTATGGCCGTGCTCTGCAAGATGAATGCATGCAAACTTGGCGTGGACAGACAGAAAATGTTGAAGCCGCACAACAAGCACTTTTACATCGTGCAAAATTAAACAGTCTAGCAAGTTTAGGCGAGTACAAAAATCAACTCGAAGAAGCAATCGACGTTGTCTAGAACTCACCTATTCTTGCGGTGCTCATGGCGCACCGCAAGAATAGGAAGTTATTATGATCGCGTTCCTAAACATCATCCACACTGCACCGTATCAATACCTACGGTTTTAAATGCCGTTTGAACATCCAAAAGTGAATAGGTCAGATCTTCTGCAGCCCACAACACTCCACAAGCAGCATCGTTATAATTACTCGTAGGTACCCAGTAATCCATATTTGCTTTCAGCATCACATCAAACGCTTTTTTTGTATTCCAACCTTTCGCGTGAGCCAGTAAATAAAAAAACCGATTGTACACACCACTTGCATGATGCACATCAATACCTTTGTAATAATCACTGGCATGATTAATCGACTGACCATCTAAAGATGGATTCATCATATAACGCAATGCTTTCGTAGTTTCTTTCATTGCTTCGGCCGCAATAGTCCAGCTATTTTTACCATAAAGATAATACTCTACAGCTTGTGCCGTTATGTCTGAAAACGCTTCATTAATCGCACCCGATTGCTCAATATAAAATAAATTAGAATGATGCTCCGTAAAACCATGCGCAATTTCATGCGCCGCAACAGTCACGACAACTAAGGGATACATGGACTTTCCGCCATCCCCAAAGGACATTTGCCGACCATCCCAAAAAGCATTTTCATAAGATTTACCGTAATGCACACGCATGAACAATGTTTTAGGAGATGAATCTGTTCCACCTAAAGTGTCCACGTGATACCAATTGCTAAACATTTCATGAATCACCGTACCAATATACAACGCATCATTGATTGGGGAGTAGGCCTGGTTCACTTCATCATACCCATCTTGTTGTATACCCGTCCAATAATCTTTCGCATCATTTTCACAACTAAACGCTGCAATGGGACTGACGCCCCCATATTGTGAATGCATATCTAGCACACTCACAAATTCATTCTGCATCAGGCACTGCTCTTTCACCTCATCACGTACCAGCTTCAGTGTTGCGCTATCACGACCATATTGAATTTTACCCACGCGGACATTACCACCAAATCCAAGTGCTTCTACTTTTTTCAATGTTTTAATCGTATCCCACTTCTTGTAGATCTGAAGCGTTTCAGCATCTAAAATTAAGAAAAGTTTTTTAGGGCGCGCATGCATATATTCAACCAATACAAAAATAACATATGCCCAACGTGCACGATGATCATCATCAATATAAATCAGCGATTGTATTTCTTGTTGCTGAACAGAAGCACGTGGATACATCGTTTTGATGAAAGCCAACACGCGAGATGTATTTTGTAATGATTCAGGCTTCTCACCTAAATCTTCTTTAAGACGATGATACAGCACACCATGTAGGCGCGTTTGAGTCGCTGCTGTCTGATGTTTTGAAACATATGCACCCCAAACAGGCACGCCTTCATATTTCTGCTGGTAACGGACATGACGTCTCCCCTGAGCATCGGTATGCTCTGTGAGTGGTGTCATTTGATTCAAGTTCATTTGTGCATGAAATTGCTTTGAATTGCGTGTAATCACTTCTTTTTCAGCAGCATACACCGCACCAAAATCAAGTGATAGACCTATTAAAAAACCGGTTAATATTCGTCGCATTCTTTCCTCCTGGATAATATGTTGGACAAAGGCCTACAACATTTCCTTACGTGTAGGCAGGGCGTATCTAGCCAGAATTTTTCAATGAAATCAAGTTAATTTTCAGTAACAATGAATTTATGGCATAATTTGCGACTATCATGCAGCCATCTTCTTTGAACTAGACATTATCAAAAAAATCAGGCAGAATCGGAAATCCAATGTTTTTTGCTTATTTTGAATGAGAAAAGTACTCCTTCTACATGGACCTAATTTAAATTTACTCGGCATTCGCGAGCCTGAGAAATATGGAACAACCGCTCTAGAAACATTAAATGCGGCGCTGACATTCAGAGCAGAGCAAGCCAGTATCGCGCTACACACGCTACAAAGTCAGTCTGAAGTGACCCTCATCGAGGCCATCCATGACGCATACTTTACAAAAACAGATTATCTCATCTTCAATCCCGCTGCATTTACACATACCAGTATTGCGCTACGAGATGCCCTCCTCGCTGTCAATCTTCCATTTATTGAAGTGCATCTCAGTAATCTTTATCAACGAGAGTCATTTAGACAGCATTCTTATTTTTCTGACATTGCAAAAGGTGTCATTCAAGGTTTTGGTGTTGATGGTTACGTGCTTGCTTTAGAAGCCGTTATTCGCAAACTAACTTAAAGAGAACGATCATTTTATGGACATTCGAAAGATTAAAAAATTAATTGAATTATTAGACGAAACGGGTATTGCCGAGATCGAGATTAAAGAGGGAGAAGAGTCACTGCGCCTCAGTCGCTACCCCGTCAGTGATATGTATCTTAGACATGCAGCACCTCAACACCACCATGTCATGGCACACACAGCACCAATCCCTGCTGTAGTACCCATCCATCACTTGAAAGAAGACATTATCGCAGCTCCCGCTGTCGACGATCACGCAGGGCACCGCGTTCTCTCACCGATGGTAGGAACTGTCTACATGGCTCCCTCTCCTGAAAAAGCGCCTTTTGTTTCAATTGGGCAAAGTGTGCAGCTGGGCGATACATTATGCATTATAGAAGCCATGAAGATGTTTAATGAAGTCGAGGCGGATCGTGCAGGAATCATCAAAGCAATTTTAGTCAAAAATGGCGACCCCGTCGAATATGACGAAGCGCTCTTTATCATCGAGTAAGGTGTGCTATGTTAACTAAAATCTTAATTGCAAATCGCGGCGAAATTGCTTTGCGTATCTTACGGGCATGCAAGGAACTGGGTATCGCAACAGTC
>JAHFRX010000129.1 GCA_023266075.1 Legionellaceae bacterium
TTCATACGATAAATATACGCGTTTTCGAGAGTGGTTAGAAATCACGTCTTCAGAAGGTAAACCGTGGTTAGCGAGTTTAAGAAAAGAAGCCCCTGATTTAGCATATTCAGACAATCATACCTCTGCTCTTTTACAACAATTAAAGAGTGTTTTATTTAGATTAAAAGCGTGCCCCAATTTAGACCCGTCATTGTATCAGGAGATAGAGATAAAGTTACAATCTAAATCACTTGACCAACCGCTGGATGGATTAGCACCGCTTTATGAGGGCGTGAAACGCAAAGTGCGCGTCGCCTTGTCTCTTGTGTCGCAGCGCATTATAGAAAAGACACAACGAAGTTTCTCAGTTCCAGCCGAGTTGCACAAACAGAAAGAGACACTGAAGCGCGTCAGTCGAGTTTTAAGTTCATTGGCGGTTGATGATGACGAAATGACGTTTTATGATTCTGAGTTTCTAGTGAGTAGTTTAGAGAGATGTATCAAGACATGGGATAAAGATGAACTTCCTGTCAGATTAAAAGATATCTACCAATCATTACACGAGAAGTCTGTTTCAAAAATTGCATATCTTTACTCTATTTTACCTGATAAACGAAATATACCGCCTTTTTTAAGCGACCTGATTCAAAAGTATCGTCAAAAAGGAGTTGATATCACAACCGTCGCGAGTATTAAGACACAACCTGATCATCGACTCGACGTTGATATTAATGTGGAGTGGGAACGTTATCTTCAATCACTGAATGAAGAAAAATCTACGCGGATGCGACATTATTTGGCGAGACAGGCAACACCGTCTAATTCATTTGATGCGCCAAAACGCAAATAGCTTTGTAAATAAATAAATCCCATTGACTAATTTGAATACTTTGAGTTATAATAAGAGTGCCACTAATCAAATGGGAGTCAACATGAAGTTCAAAACGATTGTATTAGCTTTCTTAATGGGATTATCAGCCCCGTTATTCGCCGCAAATAAGCATGTTCATGCGAATGCTCAAGATACAGCGCCGACAGTGACTGAACAGTCAAAAGCGCAGAGTAAAATGGGTTGGCCAGGATACTGTGAAATTGAAATCATTAATCATAGTTATGACGATGTCCGTGTGTATGGTATATTTGACGATGGTGTTGCTTTATCGCCGTTCAGTGTTTATAGCTACGAATCACCACATTATATTTCATTGTATTACTACGGCTATTGCCATAGTGGTATGGATTTGTACATCGATACGTTCTATGGTGATCATGTTTACTCTGGTTATGTACCTCGTTACAGCACAATTCGTATTGTTCCTTCAATGTTTGGTGGAAAACTCGAAGCGAAAGTACAAAGCAAATAAGCTGAACTTTACTCAGTACTGTGGTACGCTATTGACCACAGTACTTGAGTAAGGAATCTCTGAATGTTCAGCCCATCCTCTCTTTCTTCTTTTGATACAGCACTATGGGATGCATTGGCGCAAGAACGGCGTCGACAAGAAGATCACATAGAGCTTATTGCCTCTGAAAACTATGTCAGTCCTTGCGTGCTTGAAGCACAAGGCTCTTTGCTGACGAATAAATATGCCGAAGGCTATCCTGGTAAGCGTTATTATGGGGGTTGTGAATATGTCGATATCGCTGAAAATTTAGCGATTGAGCGTGCAAAAAAATTGTTCTGCGCGGATTATGTGAATGTACAACCTCACTCTGGTTCACAAGCAAATGCTGCAGCATTGATGGCATTGATTCAGCCTGGTGACTTAATTATGGGGATGTCATTGTCTCATGGTGGACATTTGACGCACGGCTCTTCAGTCAATTTTTCTGGTAAATTATATCAATCGGTTCAGTATGGTGTAGATGTGAGGACGGGGTTGATTGACTATGATGCGCTTGAAGTAGCAGCGTTGGAGCATCGACCGCGTTTGATAATTGCAGGTTTCTCAGCTTATTCGCGTGTGCTGGATTGGGCGAAGTTTCGAACGATTGCCGATAAAATTAATGCCTTTTTAATGGTGGATATGGCGCACGTCGCAGGTCTTGTGGCAGCAGGGTTATACCCTTCACCCATCCCTTACGCGGACGTCGTGACAAGCACTACACACAAAACACTACGAGGCCCCCGCGGCGGTTTGATTTTAGCGAGGAAAAATGAAGAGATAGAGAAAAAATTGAACTCAGCTGTTTTTCCAGGTACACAAGGTGGTCCCTTGATGCATGTGATCGCGGCCAAAGCGGTCTCTTTTTTAGAGGCATTACAGCCAACGTTTAAACAATATCAGGCAAATGTTGTTCAAAATGCGAAAGAGATGGCAAGTGTTTTGATCAAGCGTGGTTATAAAATTGTGTCAAATGGCACCGATAATCATCTGATGTTGGTGGATTTAATCGATAAAAAAATCACAGGAAAGGATGCTGATCTGGCATTGAGTACTGCAAACATTACCGTGAATAAAAATACTGTTCCCAATGATCCGCTGTCACCTTTTGTGACCAGTGGTTTGCGTCTTGGTACGCCAGCTGTAACGACGCGTGGTTTTATGAAGAATGAAATTCATCTTTTAACACATTGGTTAGCAGATATTCTTGACGATCTTCATGATGTTGAGCGTATTGAAAAGATACGTGAAGAGGTCGTTCAATTGTGTCGTGAATTTCCTGTCTATTCATGAGGTGTTATCGTGTATTGTCCATTTTGTCATGCAGAGGAAACAAAAGTCATTGATTCGCGCCTAGTTGCTGATGGTGCTCAGGTCAGGAGGCGTCGTCAGTGCTTATTTTGCCATGAGCGGTTTACGACATTTGAAACTGCTGAGTTAATCATGCCGCTCATTATTAAACGAGATGGACGTCGTGAACTTTTTTCTGTAGATAATTTACGAGCGGGAATGTTACGCGCACTTGAAAAACGCCCGGTTGCTATGGATGCGGTCGAGGATGCTATTGTGATTATTGCCCAAAAAATTCGACGCAGTGGTGAGCGTGAGGTGGATTCGCGTCAGGTCGGTGAATGGGTTATGGAGCAGTTATATCGTTTAGATCATGTTGCTTATGTGCGATTTGCCTCTGTGTATAAGCGATTTAAAGATGTGAGTGAATTTAGACAAACGATTGATCAAATGAACGATGAAATTAATTCTTGAGGATAATGATTGTGGATAAACACGCTATAAAATCGCGTCGTCTCGCGCGAAAGCTCGCTTTGCAGGTCCTTTATCAGTGGTTGATGTCGGGTGATAATTTGGTGGCAATAGCAGCACAAATTGAGGAGTTGAGTGTAGCGACCAAAATCGACAAGCCTTATTTCAAGCGTTTAGTTTTTGGAATTGAGACAAACTTGTCTGAAATTGAGTCAGCATTTTCAGTGTACTTAGATAGACCCATCCAACAACTTAACCCAATTGAGCATACGATTTTAAGGATGAGTACTTATGAGCTTTTATATGTCCCTGAAACGCCATTTAAAATTATTTTGGATGAATCTGTTAATTTGGCGCGCACATTTGGTGCAGAGGAGGGACATCGTTATGTGAACGGGGTTTTGCATAATCTTGCGCAGAAGGTAAGAGCAATCGAAATAGAGGCGTTTAAGTGAGCAAACTTTCGTTAAAAAAGCGTGTCTTTTCTCGTTTTTCTTATTGGATAGCTTTTGGATTTGGCTCGGGTCTTACGCCCTATGCGCCAGGTACGTGGGGCACTTTAGCGGCTGTGCCGTTGTATCTTGCGTTGAGTACACTGCCAGGCTGGCTTTATTTGAGTATTGTTGTTGCCGCTTTTATTTTAGGGGTCTATGTGTCCTCTATTGTGACACGAGAACTGGGTGTTGAAGATTTTTCTGGTGTGGTTTGGGATGAAATGGTTGGCTATTGGCTCACGATGCTATTCATTCCTGTACATTGGATATGGATGGTGCTTGGTTTTGTTTTGTTTCGTTTTTTCGATATCCTAAAGCCATTCCCAATCGGTTGGGTCGAGAAACGTGTACAAGGAGGATTCGGTGTGATGTTAGATGATGTGTTAGCAGCGATTCCTGCTTGGATGATACTCAAATGTTTGTATCATTATTTTGGAGGGAGTTTTGAATGAATGAAAACCATAAAGAGCTCTTGAGTATCCTGCTCTCCGTGAGTGTTGTTGTGTTTGCCTTGTACATTATTCATCGATTTATTCCTTCTGTGATTTGGGCCGGGATCATCACGATAGCAACATATCCATTGTATCAAAAATGGCGCGCTTTTTTTGGAAGCAAAAAGAGTATATCTGCTTTTTTATTTACACTTGTGCTGGCCATCTTAATTATCGCGCCCTTAAGTTGGATGATCACCGTTTTAATTCATGAATTACAAGTTTTTGTGAGCTTTTTACAATGGACGAACGAGCATGGTAGTGAATTACCTAATTTTATGACAGAGTTTCCATGGTTTGCGAATGAAATTCAAGCCTACTGGGATGAGTCTGTTGGACAGCCAGGTAATGTGAAAGATTTACTGTCAAATGCTCATTTTACGTTAGCACCGGTCAGTCATTATGTGAAACAAGTGAGTTTTAATCTTTTCCATCGTGGATTTCAAATTGGTTTTACTTTATTGAGCTTGTTTTTCTTTTATCGAGATGGTGACAAATTGACCAAAGCCATTCATCGCATTGGTGAAAATTGTTTTGGTGCACGTTGGTATCGTTATGCTGAAAAATTACCGGATGCAGTACGTGGAACGGTGAACGGGACTGTTTTGGTTGGTCTCGGTGTGGGTTTTTTGATGGGCGCGTGCTACGCTTTTGTACATTGTCCAGGTCCTGCTGTTTT
>JAHFRX010000130.1 GCA_023266075.1 Legionellaceae bacterium
AATAGCGGATTACTCCAGCCATCTAAAATACTATGATGATGACTTTGCAACACAATATACTGCGACTCCGCCAAACAAATCACACGCAACCGCAATAACGTCGGTTTTTGCAAATCAAAATGAACGCGCCGATCAGCTTTTTGAATTTCCAAAAGTGCCTGAGCTTGATCAGAAGCCTCGCGAATATCCTCATAACAAACCGTCAGCTCACCCGTTTTGTGAATCATCTGAATAGGAACTTCTGACCAATTAAAAGAAGTGCGTAAAACAGGATAATGTGCTATCGCTAAATGCCAAGCTTCTATATAACGCTCAACATCCAATGCTAGCGCATAATCAACCAGTAACTGAACACAATAAGCATCATCATCCGGTTGACTTAGCGCATGATAAATAAATCCTTCTTGCAAACTAGTCGCTGGGTATATTGCCTCTATAGTTGAATACGTTTTTTGTAAATGCGTTAATAACTCCGAACTTAACATGACATGAATAAAGTCATTTAATATCTCAACCCGATCATGATTATCTTCGTTGGAAAAACGTTTTTCACTCAACGCGCAAACCAATTTCTCAACATTTCGATGCGTGAAAATATCACGAACTGTGCAATGTATCCCTAGTTTTTGTAAACGTGCTGACACTTGAATACTTTGTATCGAATCTCCACCTAGTTTAAAAAAATCATCTGTAATCCCAAGCTTTTCCACATTCAAAACGGATGACCAGATGTCACTCATCTGCTGTTCTAGCAGTGTGCGCGCCAAAACACATACCTCTTCTCTTTGTACTTCAGGCAAAGGCAATGCTCCACGATCTAATTTCCCATTTAACGTTAAAGGAAAACTGTCTAAAAATGTAAACACACTGGGTAACATGTATTCGGGTAATCTCTCGCTTAGATAAAACCAAAGATCCTCACTCCTCATCGTGCGCACGCTCACACAATACGCCACTAAAGAGTAATGACCATCTTTGTGTGCATAAGGTAACACTGCAGATTGAATAACATCCGGGTGAGTTGATAATACTTGTTCTATCTCACTAAGCTCTATCCGATAACCACTTATCTTGACCTGAGAATCATTACGCCCTAAATAATCAATCTCTCCACGAGATGTCCATTTTGCAAGATCGCCCGTTTTGTATAAGAGAGGACTTGTATGGCTTTCTCCTTGAAAAAAAGGATTACTGACAAAACGTGCTTGCGTGAGTTCGTCGTTGTTCCAGTATTTTCGCGCCAATCCAACACCACCAATATAAAGCTCACCCACCTCATCCACTGCGACTGGCTGCATTTTTGCATCAAGAATATAGATTTGTGTATTTTGAATTGGCTTTCCGATATACACTTTTTCAATATGAGGAGGGCACGCAAAATAAGTCACATCGATAGACGCTTCCGTTGGTCCATATAAATTATGAATTTCAACCGAGTGTATGATGAGAGAATAAAATGCGTCTACTTGCGCTTTAATAAGCGCCTCGCCACTACAAAAAACATAGCGCAGAGAGGTTGGGATATGCTGTTTTATATCTGAAATGGCCTGTGTAAACACAGTTAACATACTGGGTACGAAATGCAGTATTGTAACCCTCTGCTCCTGTATTAATTTGTGTAAGTACAAAGGATCTTGATGACCGTTAGGTTTTGCTATCACCACGACTGCACCAACTTGATGCGCCCAAAGCAATTCCCAAACAGAAACATCAAAACAAAAAGATGTCTTTTGTAAAACCACATCTTCTGCTGTCAAAGGATAAGCACATTGCATCCAGTGAAGACGATTAACAACACCACGATGTAAGATAGCAACACCATTGGGCTTCCCCGTTGTACCTGAAGTATAAATCACATACGCCAAATCTGTCGGCTTACTGATACCGAATAAATTCGTTTTAATTTCATGAAGATAGGGCTTTTTATCTAAATCAATTCGTGGGATATCACTTGTAAATCTCAGATGTGACTGAGTCAATAACAACGATGTTGCTGTGTCCTCAAGTATAAACGCAATACGCGATGCAGGATAATTCGGATCAATCGGCACATAAGCGCCTCCTGCTTTTAATATCCCTAAAATACCGACCAACATCTCTAATGAGCGCTCAACACATAAACCAATCAACGTATCCGCTTTAAACGGCTCGACATACTGTTGATGAATATAATGTGCCAGTTGATTCGACGCCTCGTGCAACGCACGATAACTCAACGTCTCACCCTCATACACCACCGCAATATGATTGGGTGTACGTAACACCTGCTCTTCAAATAATTGATGCAGTGTCTTATCGCAGGGATAATCACACGTCGTCGCGTTCCAATCATAAATGATTTTTTGGTATTCAGTATGATTTAGAGAAAACAGGTTTGAATTTAACATCTTTTGTTAAATGCTCGCTATTAAAACTCGTGTAACCTTCCATAATGCCGTCATAGAAATCTCCTTATTATCAGTAAAATATCATCTTTTGAAGTCGCTTAAGTGTATCGCATTTCAAAGTATCTTTGGTATAATTACTTTTTCTTAAACTCAACTCGCTTCACATGGCATTTTTTGCTTTCAGCATCAATTATAAAAAAGCCCCACTCGCGATGCGTGAAAAATTAGCGCAGTGTATCGAATCGTTTCGAGGTTATCTTGCAGGAAATAATACGCTACAAGAGTATGTTATCCTTTCCACATGCAATCGAACCGAAGTATATGCAGAGACACAAGATAAACAAACTCTTTTAGATTGCTTATCTCATTTTTTTGAAACACCTATCTCAGAAGAATTTTTCTACTGTCACGAAGGATATGACGCTATTCATCATGCTTTACGCGTTACCAGCGGTATAGACTCTATGGTCGTAGGGGAAGCACAAATTTTTGGTCAAATGAAGCGAGCATATACCCTTGCTGAAGAGTTAGGCACTATCAAGAAACAATTACGCCTCATTTTCCCCTTTATTTTCAATGCGAGTAAGCGAATTCGCTATCAAAGTGGTATTGGTCACAATCCAGTTTCCGTCGCTTCCGCGGCCACTCGCTTGGTTAGCCAGTTTTTCACAAATTTTGCAGCGGTCAAAACACTCATCATTGGTACAGGTGAGATAGCAACATTAGTCACCAAATACCTTGAGAAGCAGGGTGTTTGTCAATTTTACGTCGCAAGTCGTACACTTGAAAATGCAGCAATACTTGCTAAAACACTTCATGCGCCCTCACTCACAATCACTGAAATTCCATCTTATTTAGCAAAAGTTGATCTTGTGATCACAGCAACAGCATGTCCGATGCCATTTATTCACAAAACAATGGTTACGCAAGCGCTCGCTATGCGCCCTTCACAACCACTCGTGATTCTGGATTTAGCGGTACCTCGTGATGTTGAAGCTGATGTCAACGATTTAGAACTCGTCTCTTTATTCAATATTGATGAACTACATGCAACCATTGAAACCAGCATGCTCAAAAGACAACAAGCTGCATTGCTCGCAGAAGACCTTATCCAACAAGAACTGACACAATATGTGCAATGGCATCGTTCACTCAAAGCCCATGATGTCATTTGCGATTTTCGCACACAAATGCAAGATTTAGCAGAATCAGAGCTTCAGCGTGCTAAGCAAAAATTAAACAATGGACAGTGTCAATACAGCGTTTTAAACGAATTCAGTGAACGACTTATCAATAAACTCATGCATCTACCAACAATCGGCTTAAAACAAGTCGCTTCAGACAATCGCCATGAACTCTTGGAGCTCGCTCAATATCTTTTTACCTCTTCATTAGGCACAACCGCACATGAAAAAATCTCTTGAGCTTCGCTTAGAGCAACTGCTCGAGCGTTTCGAAGAAGTCAATCACCTTCTTGCTGACGCTACCATCATTGCTGACCAAACACAATTCAAAGCACTGTCGAAAGAATTTGCACAATTGGAACCCATCACAACATGTTTTGCGACCTATCAAAAAACACAGCAGGAGCTACAATCACTGGATGAGCTTATTCAAAGTAACGATCCCGAAATGGTCGCTTTAGCAGAAGAAGATCGTCCTAAAACAATTGAAAAACTGATAACGCTCACCGAGGAATTACAACAACATCTACTCCCCAAAGATCCAGATGATGAGCGCAATGTGTACCTTGAAGTCAGGGCCGGCACAGGTGGTGACGAAGCGGCTATTTTTGCGGGTGATTTATTTAGAATGTATGCGCGTTACGCTGAATCAAAAGGTTGGCGCACTCAAATTGTCAACGCACATCATGGTGAGCACGGCGGATTTAAAGAAGTCATTGCAAGCATTAGCGGTCATAATGTCTACGCCGAGTTGAAATTTGAATCTGGTGCACATCGCGTACAGCGTGTTCCAGCAACAGAATCACAAGGGCGTGTTCATACCTCTGCTTGTACTGTTGCGATTTTACCGGAGGTTGAAGAGGTCGAGCACATTGATATTAGCCCTGACGAACTACGTGTCGATACATATCGTGCCTCTGGTGCGGGTGGTCAGCATATTAATAAAACAGACTCAGCTAGTCGAATCACGCATCTTCCCACAGGTGTCGTTGTGGAATGCCAAGACGAGCGTTCGCAACACAAAAATCGTGCTAAGGCGATGGCGTTACTCAAGTCCAGATTACTCAATGCCGAGCAAACCAAGCAACGCGAAGCACAGGCACAAATGCGAAAATCACTCGTGGGTTCAGGCGATCGATCAGAGCGCATTCGTACCTATAACTTCCCCCAAGGTCGCTTGA